>NZ_JAFEMR010000024.1:0-76373 GCF_016892495.1 Bacillus sp. RIT 809
AACTTCGGACTGGGGTTATGTTCTTATTGAGTAAAAAGACTAACCTGCCTATTAACAAGAAAAACCGTCCCAAAAGGTATTTTGGGACGGTTTTTTTATTCACTATTATTATTCATATATAAAATTGTTTCTTTTAATCCTTCATAATATGGAGTTTTAGGTAGAATACCTATATGCTCCTCATATTTTTCCCCACTTAACATAACTGGTTTTTCTGTCAAATATAACATTTCGACATATTCTTTCATCTGCTTATCAAATAAACCAATGAACTTGATCATACCCCTTTTTACAGTCATTACTCGTTTTGTATATCCCGTTAGTTCACGTATATGTTGAATCATTTCTTCTCCTGTAATAACACCACAACCTGGTATATTCCAATGTTGCCCATAAGCCTCATCACGTAACGCTAATTCTACCATGGCTTTCGCACCATCTGGCGTAAAAATATACTCACGCGCAATCCGCTTATCTCCAACAAAGCTAGATATTTTATTCGCAAGTACGCCATTTAAAGTATGCTGAACGAGTGTACTTTCTGCTTTCGGGCCGTAAAAATCCGGAAAATGAGCAATAAACATTTGGACACCACTCCGCACTGCCATCATTTCAAGTTGTAATCGAATTTTCCCCTTCTTCGTATGAGGTTTCTTTTCAGCATCTTCTTTAACGAGCCCTTGATTTTGCATACCATATGCATAAATATTATCAACGATCCCTAACTTAATATTATTCTCTTTTGTTACTTCCAATATGTTTCTTAATAGTTTAGGTTGCTTCTCTTCCCAATCCGAATAGGGGATATTTATAGCATGGAATATAGCATCTACGTCTTTCGCATTATCCATTATATCCGCTTTTACAAATACATCTCCTGCTACTATTTGTATCCGTTCTTCTCCTTGAAATAAATTCTCCAGCTTCCTCTTATTTCTTGCAAAAGCAATCACATCAATTCCTCTATTACATAACTCCTTTGTAATCGCATATCCCATTGCTCCAGACGCTCCCAGTACTAACGCTTTTCTCATCCTAATTCCCCTCCAATTAATTAACCGATGTTCAATTAATAGCAAAAAGAAAATCACTTACATTAGAAGCGATTTTGAAATAAACTCTACATGTGCTTGAGCGAACCCCTTTAATTCTTCAAATGTTTGCCCACTTCCGCAATAATGCGCTACAAACCCATGTAATGATAAAAAGACAGACCATATCATCATTGTATCTATTCTTTTATTACATAAAGAAAAAACAACCTTTGCAAATTTTTCATAACTAACATTCGGGCCGTCTGCTAGACATTCCTTTAACTCATCATCTTTAATTAAAAACATAATTTCATAATGACTTTGATTTTTCAAACCAAACTCTATAAAACCAAATAAAACCGCTTTTAACTGATCTTCTTGAGATAAGTGTCTTTTACTAATCTCATCTAACTTTTTATTTAGCAATTGAAAGTCTTGTTCTACCATTGCATAAAAAAGTTCAGCTTTATTTTTAAAATGATAATAAATTGAACCATGGCTATAACCTAGTTCCGTCGCAATTTTACGCATTGAAGTGTGTTGATATCCTTGCTGTACAAATAAATCTCTGGCTGCATTCATAATCATTTCTCTTGTTAACTCTTGTTTGACTGCTCTTCTTGGCGACATTTTTTATACCTCACGATTTAATTAACCACTGTTCAATTATTATTATATATTTTTCCCAAAATAATGCAACTTCTTTTTTTCAAAAATATACATTTTTGAAATGATAGCATTATATCAAAGAATTTAGTATCATGATTCAAGACACTATTTAGAAATGAACGGAGGACATTATGAGCTTATTAACTGTTGAAAAATTAGGTCATACATTTGGTGATCGCACATTATTTAAAGACGTATCCATGCGCTTACTCGCAGGAGAGCATGTTGGATTAGTTGGAGCAAACGGTGTTGGTAAATCAACATTTATGAATATAATTACTGGTCAGCTTATTCACGATGAAGGTCGTGTAGAATGGACACCTGGTACAAATTATGGTTACTTAGATCAACATACAATTTTAACACCTGGTCGCACAATTCGTGATGTATTAGCAGATGCGTTTTTACCTTTATTTGAAAAAGAAAAAGCTTTAAATGAAGTTACAGAAAAAATGGGAACTGCTACAACAGAAGAGTTAGAGGAACTTCTTGAGCAAATGGCAGAAATACAAGATGCTCTTGAAGCAGGTGGTTTCTATTTATTAGATATGAAAATTGAGGAAGCAGCGCGTGGTCTTGGAATTGACGCAATTGGTTTAGATCGTGATGTTGCGTCATTAAGTGGTGGACAACGTACAAAAGTATTACTTGCAAAGTTACTACTTGAGCAACCAGAAGTATTACTATTAGATGAGCCTACCAACTATTTAGACGTTGAACATATTTATTGGTTAACGACTTATTTAAAAGAATATCCACACGCATTCCTATTAATTTCCCATGATACGGAATTTATGAATAAATGTGTTGATGTTATTTTCCATCTAGAATTCACAAAGATGACGCGTTATACAGCGACATATGAAAAATTCCTAGAGCTAGCAGAGATCAATAAAAACCAACATATCAACGCTTATGAAAAGCAACGCGAGTTTATTAAAAAACAAGAAGATTTCATTTCCAAAAATAAGGCTCGTTACTCAACGACAGGCCGTGCAAAAAGTCGTCAAAAACAACTTGATCGTATGGAACGTATTGATCGTCCTGAAACAGCTATTAAACCTGAATTCTCATTTAAAGAAAGTCGTGCAAGTAGCCGATTCGTCTTTGAAGGAGAAAATGTAGAAATTGGATATACACATCCTTTATTACCAAAATTAACAATGACAATTGAACGTGGTGAAAAAATTGCAATTGTTGGATGTAATGGCGTAGGTAAGTCAACACTATTAAAAACGATTCTAGGTAAAATCAAACCATTAAGCGGAAAAACAAGTCTTGGTGATTTCTTAAACCCATCATACTTCGAACAAGAAGTGAAAGCTGATAATATAACACCGATTGATGATGTTTGGAATACATTCCCTAGCTTAGACCAGCATCAAATACGTGCAATGTTAGCGAAATGTGGTTTAAAAAATGAACATATCTCTCGTCCGCTGAACCAATTAAGCGGTGGCGAACAGGCAAAAGTTCGTTTATGTAAGCTAATGGGCGAAGAAAGTAACTGGTTACTCTTTGATGAGCCAACAAATCACCTTGATGTTACAGCAAAAGAAGAACTACAAAAAGCAATGAAGGCATATAAAGGAACTATTCTTCTTGTATGTCACGAACCAGAATTTTATGAAGGTTGGATAACAAAAACTTGGGATGTAGAAAAATGGGCCCAAGAAAATTCTTAATTACCTAAAAGCATCCCTTTACATCATCGTAATAACATGTAAAGGGATTTAACTTTATAATTGTCATAAAAATTAATAAGGAGTTTTTAAGCATAATGCAAAGTACATTTTTCTTGAAACTTAATACCTTTTTTGTGAAATGTTTATTGATACTATGTCTCATTATTTCTGCAGCGATCACGTTTCAATCAATAGTTGTGACTAGAGAATATACCAATACACGTCTCCTTATAATACTCCCAGTAATTATTATACTAGGCCTTTTACTTTTATTTATCGGCTATATTTCTAATAAATATATGTCGAAAATGGTATTTACTATTTCGCTTATCATTTTAGCTTTTTCGATTCGATTAATTTGGGTTTTCAATGTTCAAACTCCAATCGAATCTGATTTTGCAGTAATGTACAATAGTGCCATTCAAGCTACTAAAGGTGATTTTAGTTTTGCACAAAGTACATATTATACTTCATGGGTTTATCAACTTGGATTTACAATGTACCAAGCTTTTATTATTAAATTATTTGGTGAAGGGCCCTTCCTTCTAAAGTTTTTAAATGTATTGTATTGTACAGGAACGACATTCTTAGTTTACAAACTAACTTCTCATATATTTAACGAATGGTCTGGAAGAATAGCTGGACTACTATATGCATTATATATTCCAAGTATTGTGCTGAGCTCAGTACTAACGAATCAACACCTTGCTGTATTCCTATTTTATCTTGGGTTTTATTTATTAGTTACAAAAGGCCTAAGTCATAAATATATGTGGATTTTTATAGGTCTTTCTCTGTCAGTAGGGGATCTTATGCGTCCACTTGGTGCTATCATTTTGATTGCAATAACTATTTACATCTTTTTACAAGGTATATTAGGACAATCAAAACAAAACATTTTCAATTCCATTAAAAAACTTTGTGGGATTTTCATCGTTTTTTACCTCGTACATTACATTGTAAGCTATGCATTTATATCTGCTGGAATTACACAATACCCTCTATCTAACCGTGATCCTCTCTGGAAATTTACAGTAGGATTTAATCACGAAACAAAGGGTGGTTATTCTGCAGCAGATGCTGGATACATTATGTCCTTTGACATTGGTGAAGAACGAACAGCAGCTGAAAAAAAATTGATTCAAGAGCGAATAGCTGATCCAAAACAAGTTTTATCTTTATTCGGCGATAAGTTCACACTCATGTGGGCAGATTTTGATTCCGCCCCAATGTGGAGTCTACTGTCGCTAGAAAAAACAGACCCTGATATGATTACTTTAAAAGACACCCTTACGAAATACGAAAAGTATATGTATATTACAGCTATGCTATTTTGTACGTTGGCGCTTCTTTATCTCATCGTAACTAAGCAAAACAACACACATTACACACTATTTTTATTATTAATCATTGGTTACATAACTGTTCATTTCTTAATCGAATACCAAACGAGATATCGGTACTTCATTATTCCTAGCTTTACAATGATTCAAGGATATGGATTGTATTTATGTTATCGTCTTATTTCGAAAAGAAAGGTTTCAAAAGGATAAAGCTACAATTCCAAAGGTTCGCATGCTGCCCCGCAATTATTGGACACCATCTAAAATTGCGGGGCAGTTTTTTGATACTTATGTTTATTAACGTTAAATGCCTTATTCTAAAACAGCAAGAATTCATCAACAATAAAAAGCCACACGCATAGAGCGATGATTGGAACTGCTGCAATTGGTCGTACCATATTCATTAATGCAAATAGTGCCGCTAATAAAATCGAATACACCACTAATTTTTTTATATTTATATTGTGAATCTTCTCATGAACAATAATCATAATCGTCCAAATTAATAACAATATTGTGGCTCTGAAATTGCAAACATGTTATAAATCGTCTGAGAAGGCAATACTATCCACAAAATACTTGCTGTTATTGCTGTTTTAACTCCACAAATTTTTCTAGATATAACATATATCAATCCCATTGATATTGTAGTTAAAACAACATTTACAATAGGTGCTACCATATGACTAGCTCCAAATATTTTTAAGAAAATACTTAAAAATGAGGCATAACCAAAAATATTTGGAAATAACACGATATATCTATTATTAATAACAAATTCTTCCCTTAATGCTTCTGCAGTATAATAAAAAGTAGCATAATCAACCAGTGGCTCAATTCGGTACATAAGAACCCATGTTAATTTAACTACTAAGCAAATAATGACTAATACAAAAAAGCATTTTTTCTCATTTAATTTTTCTAGATATGATGAACATTTTCTAAGGATATAGGCCCCAATTGTACATAAAAGCACAACCCCTGTTAATATCATTGCATAATTGTATTTTTGGGTATCTGAAAAATAATTAATATTGAGGAAAAAACACCGTATATCATGTATACAGCACGTGTAGAAAGAGTCGATAACCCTTTTAAAAATAATTCCAATATAATCTACTCCTTTAAACATTGATACAAAGATATAGTTATACAATATAACAATTACATACTTAGTCAGTTAAACAGAAAAATCAAAAAATAATCATTTTTACTTCCATTATAACCCATATACGTGCTCGAGTAACCTTCAATAGTTCCATACAAACTGTACATTAAGCGTATTAAGACTGCTGTATACATACACCGGGCCAATCATCATCTATACTTTTAAAAATATAAGTACCTGTATAGCGGATTTTTCTAAGTAAAATATCAAATAAATTTAAAATCCCGTAAAATTAAAGCAAATCAATTTTATTAACGTTTCAGTATAAACTATGTTATAATTAGTGTTTGTTATGTATGAATAACTTTTCTACATTTCCTATTTTATTTATATATTTTATAAAGATGAGGATACTATTATGGAGAAACTCTTAAAGTTTGGTTTAGTAGGAATCTTTAATACACTCATTACAATTATTAGCTTCATGATATTAGTAAAACTTGGAATGAATTATCTCGTTGCGAATACCATTTCATATTTACTTGGTGTTGCTAATAGCTACTACTGGAATAAAAATTGGGTGTTTAAATCTAGCAATAAAAGCACGTCAGTGTTTTTCAAATTTCTAACTGTAAATTTAATTGTATTAGCTTTTAATACATTAAGTTTGTTTATATTAGTAGATAAACTTGCTTTCAATACATTTATTGCACAGATCTTTGCAATTGGCGTCGGAATGATTATGAACTTTTTCCTTAATAAAATTTGGACATTTAATGAAACCGAAAGCCCTACTAATTAAAAAATTGAAGCAATTTATTAAAACTACGGAGGATACAAAATGGAAAAATTAATTTCGATTGTAGTTCCTATGTACTTCGAGGAAGAAGTAGCACAGGAATGTTATAATCGTTTAAAGTCCGTTATGCTGCAAAATAATATTAATTATGAATTGGTCTTTGTAAACGATGGTAGTACAGATCGTACAATGGAAATCCTATCAGAAATATCTGCAAATGATTATCGTACAAAAGTTGTTAATTTTGCACGCAACTTCGGACATCAAATAGCTGTTACTGCTGGTATTGCTGCTGCAAAAGGTGACGCTATTGTAATTATAGATGCAGACTTACAAGATCCACCAGAAGTTATTCCTGAACTTATTGCCAAATGGGAAGAAGGATATGAAGTTGTTTATGCAAAACGTAAACAACGTAAAGGTGAAACTTGGTTTAAACTGTTAACTGCTAAATATTTCTATAAATTCTTAAACTATATGTCTGATATCGATATTCCAAAAGATACAGGTGATTTCCGAATCATCGATCGCAAAGTTGCTGATGTTTTTAATCAAATGACGGAACGAAATCGCTTTATTCGCGGCATGATGTCTTGGGTTGGCTTCCGCCAAACGTATGTTGAATATGAACGTGATGAGCGCTTTGCTGGTGAAACAAAATATCCATTAAAGAAAATGATTAAGTTTGCATCCGATGGAATCATTGCATTTTCGACAAAACCGTTACGAATCGTTATGTCTTTAGGCTTATTATCAGTTCTCATTTCCATAATTGTCTTACTGTATACAATTACTGTGAAAATCATCGGAAATGATACTCAAACAGGTTGGGCATCTATTATGGTCGCAATTACATTCTTTAGCGGCATTCAATTACTTGGCCTTGGAATTGTAGGTCAGTATATTGCTCGTATTTATGACGAAAGTAAAAACCGTCCGATTTATATCGTGAAAGAAACAATTAACATTGAAAACGAAGCGACTGCACAGAAAAAAGAAAAAGTGCACGTATAAAAAAAAGGTAACAATGAAAAACATCATTGTTACCTTTTTATATTGTAATATCCCATAAGTCGCAAGCGGAATTCTTTTAAATTTGGATATGCCTCTAAATTAGACAGCATCCCTTGAATAACTGGAATCCTTGGATTTGGTAATCTCATTTCTGCCTCCAAAACATCTAGCGTAACAAGCAATTCATCATCTTCTAATTGATCCGCTAATGTACGCTTAAACACAATAATTTCTTTTAAAAAATGTTCTTTAACTTGTTCCTTAATAAGCTCTGATTTACAAAAAAACTCTCCAAGCCTTTCTTCATGTAAAACGGGTTCTTCCAAAGATTCTATGAGTCCATCTACTAGATGATCTACCCTTTTTAAAATAAACGTCGATACATAGGACAAATCAATTTCTGGTGTTTGTAAAATAATTAGTTCTAAATATCCACGACATATCCCTTCCACCATAATTACTAAATCCAATAAATACGGCATAACCTTGTCACCATAAATAGACAACAAACTATTTCGATAAAATGCGTGAGACTCTAATTTCATCCGTATCATAAATTCTTCCACTTCTTTATTAAAAGGAATAGCATTTTCTCTCGCATGCATAATAATAAATTCCTTATGCTTCTGTATATCAGTAAACTGACAATGCAATTGTTTTGCAAATTTTTCACGTGGTAATAACGATTCTTTTTCAATATCCATCATTTTATGTTGAATCTTATCATAATAATATCGAAGTGTTGCTAATAACAGCTCATCTTTCGATTTAAAATATAAGTAAAAAGCCCCTTTTGATATACCGCAGGCTGTGACGATTTCTTGTACTGATGTCGCATTCACACCCTTGGTCGCAAATAACTTCATAGCCATCTCTATAATTAAGCGCTCTTTTTCTTTCATATCTTCTCTCCTAAATTTAATCTCGCATCTTATACTACATACATCTCGCTACTTGTGGCAGTAAAATTCCACTTAATTAAAGTTTCACTTTATTATACCATCTCTTTTCATTGACGACTGACCAATCAGTCAGTTATATTATGTATTAGACTGACCGATTGGTCAATACAATAAAAAGGGAGCGCAAACATGAACAAAATCATCAATTTCGCGTTAAAAAATAAGTTCGCGGTTTGGTTACTAACCATTATTGTTACCATTGCAGGCATTTATTCTGGGATGAATATGAAGTTAGAAACAATCCCTGATATTACAACGCCTATTGTAACAGTAACTACGGTTTATCCTGGTGCTACACCAGAAGAAGTAGCTGATAAAATTTCAAAACCAATGGAAGAGCAACTCCAAAATTTAAGTGGTGTAAACGTTGTTAGTTCATCATCTTATCAAAACGCATCTTCTATTCAGGTAGAATATGATTTTGATAAAAATATGGAAAAAGCCGAAACGGAAATTAAAGAATCGCTCGCAAACGTGAAACTGCCCGAAGGTGTGAAAGACCCGAAAGTCTCACGAGTAAACTTTAATGCCTTTCCTGTTATTTCATTAAGCGTAGCAAGTAAAAATGAATCTTTAGCTGCCTTAACAGAAAATGTAGAAAAAAATGTTGTTCCTGGATTAAAAGGACTTGATGGTGTCGCATCTGTTCAAATCGCAGGTCAACAAGTAGACGAAGTACAGCTTGTCTTCAAAAAAGATAAGATGAAAGAATTAGGTTTAAGTGAAGATACCGTAAAAAATATGATTAAAGGTTCGGACGTATCGTTACCACTTGGCTTATATACATTTAAAGATACGGAAAAATCAGTTGTTGTAGATGGTAACATTACAACAATTAAAGCATTAAAAGAATTAAAAATTCCAGCTATCCCTTCATCACCGAATGGTCAAGGTAATCAAAATGCTGGTGCTGGAACACAAGCACCACAGATGAATCCGGCCGCTATGAATGGCATACCAACGGTTACATTAGAAGAGATTGCTGATATTAAAGAAGTTGGAAAAGCAGAATCCATTTCTCGAACGAATGGAAAAGAAGCAATCGGTATTCAAATTGTGAAGGCTGCTGATGCGAATACAGTTGATGTTGTAAATGCAGTTAAAGATAAAGTAAAAGACCTTGAGAAAAAATATAAAGACTTAGAGATTATTTCAACATTCGATCAAGGTGCGCCTATTGAAAAATCAGTCGAAACAATGCTTAGCAAAGCTATTTTCGGTGCTATCTTTGCGATTGTTATTATTATGTTGTTCCTGCGAAACATTCGAACAACACTAATCTCTGTCGTTTCTATACCACTTTCTTTATTAATTGCAGTTTTAGTAATAAAACAAATGGATATTACCCTTAACATTATGACACTTGGAGCAATGACAGTTGCTATTGGACGCGTTGTTGATGACTCAATTGTTGTTATTGAAAATATTTACCGACGTATGTCTTTATCAGAAGAGAAATTACGTGGGAAAGATTTAATTCGTGAAGCTACGAAAGAAATGTTTATCCCGATTATGTCTTCTACAATTGTAACAATCGCTGTATTCTTACCTCTTGGGCTTGTAAAGGGCATGATTGGTGAAATGTTCTTACCATTTGCTTTAACAATTGTTTTTGCCCTACTTGCTTCCTTACTTGTGGCAGTTACAATTGTGCCGATGCTAGCACATTCCTTATTTAAGAAGGAAAGCATGAGAGAAAAAGAAGTACATCATGAGGAAAAACCAAGCAAATTAGCAAACGGCTATAAACGTATACTTGAATGGGCGTTAAACCATAAAATTATTACATCAAGTATCACAGTCCTCCTATTAGTAGGCAGCCTTGCACTTGTACCAATCATCGGTGTCAGCTTCTTACCATCTGAAGAAGAAAAAATGATTATCGCAACGTACAAACCTGAGCCAGGTCAAACGTTAGACGACGTTGAAAAAATTGCAACGAAAGCTGAAAAGCATTTCCAAGATAAAAAAGACGTCAAAACGATTCAATTCTCATTAGGCGGCGAAAACCCAATGAGCCCTGGTCAAACAAATCAAGCGATGTTCTTCGTTCAATATGATAACGATACGAAAAACTTTGAAAAAGAGAAAGAACAAGTCGTTAAAGATTTACAAAAGATGTCTGGAAAAGGTGAATGGAAAAACCAAGATTTCGGAGCAGGTGGCGGTAGTAACGAAATTAAGCTATACGTTTATGGAGATAGCTCTGAAGAAATTAAGCCTGTCGTGAAAGACATTCAAAATATCATGAAGAAAAATAAAGATTTAAAAGACATAGACTCTAGTGTTGCAAAAACATATGCAGAATATACTTTAGTCGCTGATCAAGAAAAGTTAAGTAAAATGGGGCTAACTGCTGCTCAAATTGGAATGGGACTTTCTAATCAACATGACCGCCCTGTTCTTACAACAATTAAAAAAGATAATAAAGATATAAATGTATATGTAGAAACTGAAAAACAAAACTATGAAACGATCGATGACTTAACAAATCGTAAAATTACAACACCACTTGGTAATGAAGTTGCTGTTAAAGATGTTATGACTGTAAAAGAAGGTGAAACTTCTAACACAGTAACACATCGTGATGGCCGTGTTTATGCGGAAGTTAGTGCAAAACTAACATCTGATGACGTTTCAAAAGCATCTGCCGCTGTTCAAAAAGAAGTAGATAAAATGGATCTTCCTTCTGGTATAGATGTTTCTATGGGTGGTGTTACACAAGATATTCAAGAATCATTCAAACAACTTGGCTTAGCGATGTTAGCTGCGATTGCCATTGTATACTTCGTTCTTGTTGTTACATTTGGCGGTGCCCTTGCACCATTCGCAATTTTATTCTCGCTACCATTCACAATCATTGGTGCACTCGTTGCCTTATTAATCTCTGGCGAAACGTTAAGCGTATCTGCGATGATTGGGGCTCTTATGCTAATTGGTATCGTTGTAACGAACGCAATCGTGCTCATTGACCGTGTTATTCATAAAGAAAATGACGGCCTATCAACACGTGAAGCATTATTAGAAGCTGGTACAACACGCCTGCGTCCTATTTTAATGACTGCAATTGCAACAATCGGGGCTCTTATCCCGCTTGCATTAGGATTTGAAGGTAGCGGCTTAATTTCTAAAGGACTTGGCGTAACAGTAATTGGTGGATTAACAAGTTCAACGTTATTAACACTTCTTATTGTTCCAATCGTTTATGAAGCATTAAGCAAATTTAAAAAGAAAAAAGTAAAATAAAAAAATAACCTCGCTAACTGCGAGGTTATTTTTTATTCCCAAACAAGATTAGGAAATCACCATATCCTTCTTTTTCTAAATCTTCTTTTTGAATAAAGCGTAGCGCTGCCGAATTAATACAATAACGAAGGCCATTTTGTCCTGGGCCGTCTGGAAATACATGCCCAAGATGTGAATCTCCTTCTTTACTTCTCACTTCCGTACGCGTCATATTATGGCTAACATCCATTTTTTCTTTCACACTAGCTGACATAACTGGTTTCGTAAAACTCGGCCATCCACAGCCGCTATCGAACTTATCGAAAGAAGTAAATAATGGTTCCCCCGAAACAATATCTACATAAAGCCCTTCTTCTTTATGATTCCAATACTCATTTTGAAAAGGCGGTTCTGTCCCATTTTCCTGTGTTACATAAAACTGCATCTCGTTTAATCTTTCTTTTAAATGAGCATTATTCTTTGGCCAATGTTGTTTAATAAAAGCATCTCGACCTGAGCCTTTACGATATAACTCATAGCGAAATGTATTCTTCTTATAATATCCTTGGTGATATTCTTCAGCTGGATAAAACGTAGCAGCTGGCAATATTTTTGTCGCAATTGGCTTCGAAAAATCCCCACTTTTCTCGAGCTCTTCTTTTGAAGCCTCTGCCTTTTTATGTTGTTCTTCATTATGATAAAAAATCACCGTTTCATAAGACTGTCCACGGTCATGGAATTGTCCCCCTATATCAGTCGGGTCAATTTGTCTCCAATATATATTTAACAACTCTTCATACGGCATTTTATTTGCATCAAATGTAATTTGTACTGCTTCATAATGCCCAGTTGTTTCCGAGCACACTTCCTTATACGTTGGATCCTCTTTATGGCCACCTGTATAGCCTGAAACAACCTGTATAATCCCTTCCATCTCTTCAAACGGCGAAACCATGCACCAGAAACACCCACCAGCAAACGTAGCTAACTCTATCTTTTCATTTACAGCCATTATTTCACCCCTATTCTATCTTCTCCTTACAGTATGGCATAAGGAACGTCATGTTATAAAAGAAAAAGCATCGAATATCGATGCTTTTTTAATCTGTACCCCTTGTAAAGGGCATTTTAAAATCAGTCTTCATATTTAATCTATGATTTTTACGTATTTGACTATAATGGATTAGATCAAGTGGATTTTATTTATGAGTTTTTGAGAAATTTAGAAAACGGAAAGTGTTATTTATTAATAGTAAAATAAATATTTACTTTATATTTATATATTTATTTTTAGTTTGGATTCTAGTAATATAAAACTGCAAATACATTTGTTGAAAACAAAACTATAAAATGTATTAATTTACTTTAAAAGGAGAGTTAATGGCATGAAAAAGTTACTAGTATTACCAGCAATCGCTTTATCTTTAATTGGAACAGGGACAGCTGCAGCATCAACATCAGTACCAGAAACGAACGTGAACATGAATAAAACTCCTGAAGTAACAGAAATTAATCCAGGAAATGGTAACGATTCAATCATCATGTATTCATCAATATTATTAGGAAGTCAAACAGTTTCCTTTAATAACGGCTCTGGAACTGGTTATTTTTGAAATAAATCTGGCGATGATCTTAAATTCTGGATTCAAAACACGGGGCCAAGTACTTTACACTATAAACTTATAAATTCAGCAGGCCATACGCTTTATCGAGAAAGTATAAATCCAGGAGCGCAAAAAACACTTTACTTTAGTAATAGTTGGTCAGATTGGGTATCAAGTGGAAAATATACCATCTCTGCATATAATGATAATGGCGGTGTTGGTTCATTCAAATTTGCAGCAAGAGCATTTCCAGAAGGATTTTAATTTTAAGGTTATAAAATATATTTATTGAACTGTATATACGAATATCGATTCAGTTGTTCAATTGTCTTTAAGGTAATAAAAAAGAAGTTTTTTGTTTAATTGAACTGCCCCCGAATCGTGGACACTAAAAAAGTCCATGATTCGGGGTTTTTGTGTATTTTCACACTTATGCCTCGTTAGAATGGAAACAATGATAAAAGTGAAGTACGGGAAATGAGTAAACTTATTTTTAATGAAATACAAATGAAACAACTAGAGAAGAACGAAAATGTCGTGAAGGTATCAGAATGTTCTATTACCTACTGTGCAGATTTTAAAATAAAAGCTGGAAAAGGTCCGAATCAAATCTTTTTGGAGAGTGGATTCAATTTAGAGATCATTGGTAAAAAAACAAATCAACGTTTGAAAAGTTGGAGAAAAACGTATGAACAATTTGGTGAAGAAGGATTCTATACGGAACGCCGTGGAAAAGGAAGTACTGGTCGTCCTTCCACAAAAATGTTATCTTCTGATGACGAGCTAAAGAAAGCAGAAGCTCGTATTGTTTTTCTAGAAGCGGAACTGGCATTCTTAAAAAAGTTAGACGAACTCGAAAGGCAGGTAATATAGGATTATATGCAAGATTATAATTATGATTGTTATCAATGGACACTCAAAAAAATGGCCCCGGTACAATACCGGAACCATCTTTTAAGTGCATAATTTTAAAGGTCTTTTTATTAAATTGTCCATTTTATAGGGCACAGTTCATTTCTTGCTTCACTTTATTTCGTTCCAACGTCCTTCTCCATTTCATCACTTGTCACATCTAAGACATCTAATAAGAAAATGAAGATAGGAATACCGATAATTAGTCCCCATACACCTAAGAAGTGTTCTGAGAAGATTAATACCATAAACGTATAGAAAATCGGTAAATTTGTTTTTTGCGACATAAACTTCGGATTTAATACATAACTTTCAAGCGAATGAATTACTGTTACAATAACTACAATATAAACGACATACATAATACCGCCGATATTGTAAGCAATCATACAGAGTGGGAATAACGAGATGATAACACCCGCCACTGGAATTAAACCAAGCAAGAAAATCATTAATGCTAAACCTAGTAATTGCGGGAATCCTAATATCCATAATGCGATAACAGATAAAACACAGTTAACAATTGCAATTAAAAATTGTGCTTCGATTACTTTTCCGAATGAACGTGCAAATTTCTTTCCGAAATACTCTATTTCGTTATAAAAAATTGCAAGTCGACTTTCTTTAAATTTCGAAGTAAAAGCAACAATACGTGCTTTTTCAAGTAAGAAAAATAAGCTCAAAATTACAGAAAGTAAAACTTGAAGGCCAAATTTCCCAACATTCGTAATAGATTTATACAAAATGTCTACGCCTTGCCCTACATATTTAGAAAGCTCCATATGATTCACAGCATTAACTGCATACTTAATTAATTCACTATCAGGTGGATTTCTTAAAAATACATTGAATTGATAAATCAATTGTGAAATTTGTATTGTTAATACCGGTAAATATTTAAATAGCGTAATGGCAATTCCCGCCACTAACATTACATATAAAAGCGCTATAATAATTTTCCGATTAATTGGCATGAAATGATCTAATTTACGAGAAATAAACTTTTGGAATCGATCCATTAAATACGTCAACATAAACGTAATTAAAATTAAATTTAACATACTTTGCATCCCATACAATATGAGAGCAAGTAATACTAATACGATTAACCTCTGAAATCCTTTGCTTTGAAACAGGTTTTTTATTTGCATAATCGACGAGTACTCTCTCCTGTCCTATAAAGTAAAACTTTAACAAGTAGCTCTCTCTATTCTCTACTTATAATTATCCTTTAATATTAAAGCCATTGCGAGCAATTTATCTTCAACCTTAACCGCTCGTTAATTGTGCTATATATTATGTTACTTCTTATTTTACAATACAATGACCTATTTCAAAACGCATTATGCACAGTATTAATGAAGATTTAAGGAAACTTTTATTCTTCAATAGGTCTTACCACTACTGTAACATAAAAAGCAAGCTATCAGTAGAAATCCGTCCTACAAATAGCTTGCTTTTATATTTTTTTTAAGTAAGTTTTATCATCCAACAAACGGCATGAACATTGGAATAACCACCACTGTTACGACACCAACTACTGTCACAGCGATACTTGCCATAGCTGCTTCTACTTCACCCATTTCGATCCCTACAGCAACCCCTAATGCATGTCCCGCTGTTCCAAGAGCTAAACCTTTAGCAATCGGATGTTTAACTCTAAATGTTTTTAAGAATAAAGCTCCTAATGCGTATACGATAACTGCATTAAAGATAACTGCAAATGATGTAATTGCTGGAATACCACCGATACTTTCAGAGATTGGTAATGCAATTGCTGTTGTTGCTGCCTGCGGTAACATTGAGTTCATTACAGCTGTATCTAGACCAATTGCTTTTGCGACAATGAACACAACAACCACTGAACAAATAGATCCAACCACGATAGCCGATAAAATTTGCCACCAATATTTTTTTAACTTATCAACTTGTTTATATAATGGAATTGCAAATGCGATTGTTGCTGGTTCTAAGAAGAAACTAATCATCTTTCCGCCCGTATTATATTCCTCAAAGGTAAAGTTACCTACCTTTAAAAATACAATCCCTAATACCATTGCTACGAATAATGGTGTAAATAAGAAGAATCCTTTTGAGTGTTTGAATAAAAACGTTCCGATTCCGTATGCAATTAATGAAACGACGATTCCGAAATATGGAGTCATTGTGCTTGTCATGTTCATTACCTCCTAACCATGTATGGTCTAAAATAGTTACGCGACTTTTCCGTGTTTGCTTCCTTTGTTTACAACTTTCAACTCTTTTGTATCTTTTGTTTCTTTGTCATCTTTACCTAAAATGAATTGTGCAAATAAACCTGTTACAGCAAGTAAAATAATTGTTGCGACAACGATTACAGTTAGAATTTGTACGAAATATTGGCTCATTACACCAAGAGAGTTAATAACTGAAATACCTGATGGGACGAAAAGGAATCCGATAATACCTGTTAAAGCTGTTCCGAGTGATTCAACTTGCTCCAATTTAATAACCTTTAAACATAATAGACTAAATAAAACGACTAACCCGATTACTGATGAAGGCATCGGCATTGGTAAATGGGTTGAGATAATATTAGAAACTAACATAATAGCTGAAAAAACGAATATTTGTGATAGAAAACCATATACTTTTTTTGTGCTCATTTTGGCCACCTCTTTTGATTTGGTACCTTTATTTTATAGGATATAAACATCTAAGTAAGCGTTTACATAACAAAGTGTCAAATATATACAGCCAATTACAATAATCATACGGCGAAATACAAAAGCTGCTTCTTAAATACGAAGCAGCTTTTTAAGTTCTTTTGCATATGTACGGCTAACCGGGACCTTGGATCCCTCTTTCATAATTAAGTTATAAGTCGAATTAAACCACGGCTGTATCTCAGAAATATGATTAATATTAGCAACGAAACTACGATGAACACGCATAAAAATTGTTTGTGGTAATTTCTTTTCCAAAATGACGAGCGTATCATGTGTTACATATGTTTCCTTCATTGTTTTTACAGTTACTTTCCCATCTACAAGCCCTACATAAATAATATCTTCAATGTTAACAAGTACAATTGATTCCTCAATCGGTAATGCTAATTTATGCATTTCGGTCGTTACATCTATACTTTTTACATCTTGCTTTGTTTCTAATTTTATTTGCTTTTGTTTTTTATATTTCTTTAATGTCTGTACGATACGTTCTTCATCAAATGGCTTTAAAATGTAATCTAATGCATCTACTTCAAATGCTTGCAGCGCATATTGATCATATGCAGTAGCAAACACAATTGAAGGTGGATTTTTCATTTTCTTTAATATATTTGCGATTTCAAATCCGTTATCATCAGATAACTGAATATCTAAAAAAACAATATCTGGTTTGTTTTTCATTAATTCTTCTAATGCATCCTCTACACAATCCGCCTCACCAATTATCTCTACTTCTTTTGTTTGCTCTAATAAATATTTCAATTCATCCCGTGCTAACATTTCATCATCAACTACTAATACTTTTAACACTCCGTTTTTCCTCCTCTACTTTTTTCGGAATTACAAAGAGGATCTTTGTCCCTTGCTCCAATTCACTTTCAATTTGAAGCATTGTCTCTTTCCCAAATAACCCGATAAGTCGTTCATTAATATTATATAAAGCTGTTCCAGTCCCTTTCTTTGATGGAACTACCATTTTTCCTAATTGCTCTAGACGTTCAATCTCAATCCCTTGTCCATTATCCTTCACTTCAAAGTGAACCATTCCTTCTTTTTCAAACACATGTACCTCGACTTGGCACACTGGCTGCTTTTTCGGAAAAGCATGGCGCAATGCATTTTCAACCAACAACTGAAGCACAAATGGTGGAACTAAAGTCACCTTTAGCGCCTCTTCAATGTACATCTTCACTTCATACTTATTCGGAAATCTCGCTTGCTCTAACGATAAATATGCATGTACATGATTCAACTCTTGTTCTAATGGAATAAGCAATTGTCGTGCCCCTTGCAAATTACAACGAAAATAAACGCTAAGCTGCAATAATAATTTTCTCGCCTTCTCTACATCTGTTCGGCATAAAGCTGATACTGTATTAATTGCATTAAATAAAAAATGCGGATTGATTTGTGCTTGCAGCGCTTTTATTTCGGCATCTTGCAATAACTTACTTTGTAACTCAGCTTCACCTAGCTCAAGCTGTGTGGAGAATATTTTCGCTAGCCCTTCCGCTAACTCTTCTTCAACACGACTTAATTGATTAGAGTTTTTAAAATAAAGTTTTAATGTTCCTATCGTATTTCCATGTGAAGTTAATGGAATAACAACTGCCGCTTGTAATGGACACCCTTCATGTTGACAATTAATAATCTCACGTGATTTCGCCTTCATTATTTCCCCTGTTTTTAATACTTCTTTTGATAAACCTGTTATTAAACTGTGTGAAGGAATATGATGATCTGATGCTAATCCAACGTGAGCTAAGATTTTCTCTGTATCTGTTAAGGATACCGCATCTGTTCCTGTAAAGCGGTGAATAATTTGTGCCACATGTTTACAAGACTCTTCCGTTAACCCTTGGCGGAAATATGGTAACGTCTTATCAGCAATTCGTAATACTTTATGCGTTTGTAAAGCTTTTGCGTTTTCTTCTTGTCGTAAAATAGCTAGTATCATCGAAAGTAAAATAAAACTGCCAAAACTATTTACAAGAATCATCGGTAGCGCAATTGTTTTCACAACACTAAGTCCATCTTCTATAATTAATAGAATCATAAGCATTTCTAAAGTAACGATAAAAACACTTAAAACCGCAGAAAATTTAGGTGTAATAGTACGGTTATATTTTTTGAAGATGTATCCAATATAACCTGTTATAATCCCAGCCAAAATTGATGAGATTGCACAACTTACTGCCGTGGTCCCGCCAAGCATATAACGATGAATACCCGCAATAGAACCTACTCCAATTCCGACGATAGGACCACCTAGCAACCCACTAATTCCCACACCCATAATTCGTGTATTCGCAATTGTGCTGGATGATGAAACACCCTGTAACCAATTTTCATTCATAATAGTATTTCCTGCTATTTCAATCCCTGTGTAATTGCTCACAATTGTAAACACTGAAAAAATACAAATAAGCTTAAACTTATCTACATATCCGTCTTGCTTATGAAGAAGACGCCGGAACGTTTTAATATGAGAAAGTAAAAATCCTAAAATAACAATAAGTCCGACGCGTTCAATCATCATAAGTACTAAATTTAGCATCTGTGATTCATTCCTTTTTATATTAGTTAGTTTTATTATGGGAAAATAATGAAGCGTGCGTCAAGAAGAATGAAATGCTTTTTGAAATATTTTACACATAACAATCGCCCCTTTATTTGACAATCTAGTAGAAGAGTGCTAAAAATAAAGTAATATAATACAGTCCTTTAACCCAACCCCGTGAGGTTGAGAAGGAAGTCGGAATATAATATACGTATGTTCTCTTATAAGGGGGCTACGTATGCTTTTTGGCCTTCTCATCATATCAGGTGAGAAGGCCTTTTGTTATTCTTCCATAGCGACTGTAGAAGAAAATTAGGAGGAGTAATAATGAACATTACTACTGATGTACAACCAACAACAGAGGAGACGAAAGAAAAAAGATATAAAACATTATTTGGTTCTGCGCTAGGATATGCAGCAGAAGGATTAGATATGTTGCTCTTATCTTTCGTACTTGTCTACATTCTAAAAGAATTTCACCTTAGCCCTGTCGAGGGAGGGAACTTAACATTAGCCACAACAATTGGGATGTTAATTGGTTCCTATTTATTCGGATTTATTGCTGATTTATTCGGTCGTATTCGTACAATGGCCTTTACAATCTTACTATTTTCACTAGCAACCGCACTTATTTATTTCGCAACAGATTATTGGCAATTATTAATTCTTCGCTTTTTAGTTGGGATGGGCGTTGGTGGTGAATTCGGGATTGGAATGGCCATCGTAACAGAAACATGGTCTAAAGAAATGCGCGCTAAAGCGACATCAGTTGTTGCACTTGGCTGGCAATTTGGCGTCCTGGTTGCTTCACTCCTTCCAGCATTTATCGTCCCGCATTTTGGATGGAGAGCTGTTTTCTTATTTGGACTAATTCCAGCTTTACTAGCTGTCTATGTACGTAAAAGTTTAAGTGAACCGAAAATATGGGAACAAAAACAACGCTACAAAAAGGAATTGTTACAAAAAGAAGATGAAGGTAATTTAACGACTACTGAAGCAGAACAACTAAAACAAATGAAAAAGTTCCCACTTCGAAAGTTATTTGCAAGTAAAAAAGTAACAATAACAACAATTGGTCTTATTATCATGTCATTTATCCAGAACTTCGGATACTATGGAATTTTCACATGGATGCCAACTATTTTAGCGAATAAATATAACTATACATTAGCAAAAGCAAGCGGTTGGATGTTCATTTCTACTATTGGTATGCTAATTGGAATTGCAACCTTTGGTATTCTAGCCGATAAAATTGGCCGCCGCAAAACATTTTCATTATATTATATTGGCGGTACTATATACTGCCTCATTTACTTCTTCCTATTCACAGATGCGACATCATTGTTATGGGGAAGTGCCCTACTTGGATTCTTTGCAAATGGAATGATGGGAGGATTCGGAGCGATTTTAGCTGAAAATTATCCTGCTGAAGCTCGCTCTACGGCAGAAAACTTTATTTTTGGCACAGGGCGTGGGTTAGCTGGATTTGGACCGGTTATTATTGGATTACTCGCTACGGGCGGCAATCTACTTGGAGCGTTGTCCCTAATTTTTATTATCTATCCAATCGGATTGATTACGATGCTATTATGTGTACCCGAAACAAAGGGAAAAGTGTTAGATTAAGCATAAAAGAGGAAGCATCTCACTTAAGATGCTTCCTCTTTTCAATGTTTGTTTATTATTTACTTTGATTTACTAGCTTTCTGGAATAAGAAAGCTGTTTTATCTTTTTCTTCTACAATTCCTTGCTTTAATGCTAATTCACCTGCAACTTTAGGTGCTAGCCACAGCATCGGGAATAATAGAATTGATACAGGAACAGCCGTCACTACAATAAAGGATTGTAGTGCATTAATACTTCCCTCACCCATATATAAAAGAATTGCTGCAACTGCGCCCATAATAAGCGACCAAAAAATTCGCAAGCTAATTCTAGGATCTCCATCTCCAGTCACTGCCATTGAAATGGAATAGGCCATTGAATCTCCTGTTGTCACTACAAATAAAATTGTTAATAAAAGAAATGCTGGTCCGATAATATTAGAAAGTGGTAATTGTTGCGTAATTGCAATCATAGCCGCAGGCATACCAGATTCACTTAATGCCACCGAGATAGAGCCTGGCTTCATTAATTCATAAAACACACCAGATCCACCCAGTATAGTAAACCAAAACGTTGTAATAATAGGTGCGATAATTCCAATTGCAACGATGATTTCTCGAATCGTTCGTCCTCTTGAAATTCGACTCACTAAAATTGCCATCATCGGTCCATACCCAATAAACCATCCCCAAAAGAAGATTGTCCAAGATCCTAACCAACCTGCATCGCCGCGATATGTGCTTATTGAAATAAACTCATTTATATAAAATCCAAACGAAGAAACAAATGCATCAATAATAAATCCACCTGGTCCACAGAGTAACACAAATACCATCAATAAAATCGCTAACTTAACATTTAAATCACTTATAATTTGAATACCTTTATTAATTCCTGTTACTGCAGATATAGTAGAAACAGCTACTACACAAATAATAATTGCTAATTGAGTAGTAAACACATCAGGAATTCCAAACAATGCTTGTAATCCGTAACTTGCTTGTAGTCCTAAAAATCCAATTGGACCAATTGTTCCTGCTGCTACCGCAATAATTGCAAATACATCAATCATCGTTCCAAGCCAACTCTTTCGCAATTTCTCCCCAAAAATAGGATATAAAAGCGTTCGAGGTTTTAACGGCATACCTTTATGATAATGTCCGTACATCATAACTACCGCACTAATTGTCCCTAAAATCGTCCATGCTAAGAAACCCCAGTGCATATAACTTTGTGCTAAAGCAGGCATGACTGCTTCTTTCGTTCCAGCAGATATACCTTCATGTATTGGTGGTACCGTCATCAAATGGTACATTGGCTCTGCCGCTGCCCAAAAAACGCCACCTCCGGCAAGTAATGTAGACATAATAATAGCAAGCCATTTTGCCGTACTAATCTCAGGTTTTTCTAATCCCCCAAGTTTAACTCTTCCATATTTCGAGAACGCCATGCACATTGCAACAATAAATGTACCAATTAATAAAACCTGCCAAAAGGCACCAAAATATTTAATTGAAGCTGCAAAACTGCTATTAATGACTCCCTCTACATAACTTTTATTTAAAATAACTGCAATTACAAATAATAAAAGTGAGCCACCGCTAATAAGAAATACAGGCCAATCCGTTTTTTGACTCTTCATCCTCATTTACACTTCCTCCTTCCTCAGCAATCTAAAAAAACAACTTTATTATGTTTTATTGTTTATATTCCACACACAATAATTATATAAGTATAATGTTTTAGTGATTTCACACACTTATGTTGTCCCTAAAAATATGCTAAATCCTTTATTTTAAAAGAATATTCTATTCCTCTTACATAAAAACGCAAAACAAAAGACCTTATATTTCTATAAGGTCTTCGAAACAGAAATTTGATTATAACACAAGGAAATGGCCGTTTCAAAAAAGGGCGTGCTAAAAGAGCTAGAAGTAAAGGCTTCCAACTGCTATCTAATAGGAATTAAAAAAAATTTAAATTTCACGATTGATACCTTTATATTACAAACTACTTACGGAAGAAATTAGGAGATATAATGTCATTTGGATACGGTTTATGATAAATATGAGTTGCAGCAGGTGATAACGGAGGAATTAACCATACCCAGTTGCCAGTTACAACCCGTCCACAAGCAACTTCTTGCTTCTCAAACTGCTGAAATTGCTGGGCGGCAGTATGGTGATCTACAATGCTAACCCCTTGTTTTTTGAAAGAATGTAAAACAGCTATATTTAACTCAATTAACGCTTTGTCTTTCCATAACGTACTATTTCTAGAAGTATCTAAATTCATCATCTCTGCAACTGCTGGAAGCAAATTATAACGGTCATGATCCGCTAAATTACGAGCACCAATTTCAGTCCCCATATACCATCCATTAAACGGGGCTGCTGTATAAGAAATACCACCAATTTCTAAACGCATGTCTGAAATCATCGGTACCCCATACCATTTTACTTCTAGTGATGAAATTGGGTACTCTGGATGTTCAATTGGTACCTCTTTCACTTCTTTTTTAGGAATTTCTTTATATACAGGATCCTTTCCATCAACAGAAAATACAAGCGGTAATACGTCAAAATGTGTACCTTCTCCTTGCCACCCAAGACCTTGACATAAATCAGTAAATGCGGCAGAGTGTGAGTCACCAATCACTCCCATTTCCGTTTTGTATCCTGCATATCGAATTAATTGATGATTATAAAGTCGTATATTATTCTCTTCACCTTGATATTGCTTAAAAATCGTAATTGTCGGTTTAACTTTCCCATCATTCGTCGCATATTTAATATGATGAATTAATGCATTATATACACCTTCTTCATCATTTACTTCACGCGCATCTAATATGTGCATCTTACTCCAAAATAATCTCCCAATGCATCTATTACTATTACGCCATGCCATTCGTGATCCATGAACAAGCTCTTCAAATGTATGCTCATACGTTCCAGTCTTTTCTATCTCTATTAAAATTTCGTTCATACGCTCTTTTATTAATTTCTCTTTATTAAGTTCCTTATAGCAAACGGTAATAAAATTACTTGCTTCCTCTATTAATTGTTTCGTTTTGCTCATAAACAATCTCCTTCTATCTCAACAAGACACTACTACTTTACAGTATAAGCAAAAAGGATAAGAGTCACAAACGAAATCAAAAGTGTTACTTTTATCGTAATATTTTTCAGAAAATTTTTATATTTTTTGTTGACTTCCAAAAAAAACAAGTGTATTTTTGACTTAAGGAAAATATTTTTACCTAGGTCAACTTTTCGGGTAGAAAGGAGGTAATTTCACGTATTCATTTCAATTTCCCAACCTTTCATATGACTATGATGAACTAGATCCATATATTGGTGTGATACATTAGTATTCATCATGCATGTAAGGTAAATTTGGTGATGTAAAACTAGTATTGTTGAAATCCTCCAGAATCCCCTGGATTGCCACCGGGGGATTTATGATTATTTCAGTATATTTATGTAATGCTGTAACACATTTTTGATTTCTGTATTTAATTCTCGGAACGGAAATCTTAATTCGCGAGCTTTTCTATTATGTAACGTACAATTAATTATTTCATTATAAGGTGCTATATTCTCTCCCGCTTCTTGAATAAGAGCTTTTGTCCCACTGTTGTCTTCTATGAAACGAATAACTTCTTCCATGGAAATCACTCCGTTACTACAAGCATTAATTGGACCTTCTATATTTTCCATTCCGCACCATGCTAAAAACTCTCCTGCTTCTTTTTCATGTATAAATGACAACTTTCCATCTACATGATCCACAAAGATAGGCTCTTGTTTCATAACATGTTCAACGTAAAATTGTAATCTTTTCGTATAATCATTTTCTCCAATAACAACTGGAAAACGCACTGCAACGACTGGGAATGTTGCATGTTGAAATAAAACTGCCTCAGCTAATCGCTTACCTTCACTATAATTGAAATCATTCCTACCTCCATACGTAATTGTATACTCGTACGGATTGAAGTTTTCTTCTAACAGGCCTAGCGCAGGCTCATAGACAGCCATTGAAGATGTCATAATGTATTTCTTCGTTTTTCCTTTTAACACTTCACATACTATCTTCGCTGTATTCGAGCTATAGCATAAATTATCGTATACGATATCATAACTTTTATCTTCTAGACGCTCTTTTAGTAGCTCTTCATCTTCTCTATCGACAATCAATCTTTTTACCGCACTACCGAAAGAATCTTCAGTAACTCCCCTCGTAGCAATCGTTACATCGTGTCCAGCTTGTAACAGTACTTCGACTAAATGTTTACCAAAAAACCTTGTTCCCCCTAGTACCAATACCTTTTTCAAATTCATCATCCCCTGTTTTATAAAATTGAATATTGTAAGTTACTACCTTAATTATAAACTTGAATATAAATAAAAAGCATGGAATCATTATAAAGATTCCATGCTTTCTTACATACGATACTTTAACGTACTCGATATTTAAAAATACAATAGCAGCAATAGAAAATAGAAATTACTGATACATAAACCCATAGTTCATATACGAATCCCTCTCCCCATACTCCCATAAAATAAAAGAGTGAAGGCAACGTCAATGTTACCCATGATTGTACAAAAGCAATTCTGCCAAGATATTGATTGATATTCTTTTTTTGTGCATTTAACACAAAGAATAAATACCAAAGTAATGCCCACATAAACCATGTTAACGCATTAACAACATCGTGGAATTGAACAAATGAAACAACCATATAGAATAAAGCAATAATTGCTACCCAAATACAGAACCAGCCTAGTCCACTACTATCCATTCCTTTAATAAAAGTAACGCCTACATATAAATAAGTTAAACCAAATAAAAAAGTAGCTGCATACGAATATACCGTCCAATTACTTTGATCAGAAATCATAATCAAATAGAACGGAATGATAATTTGTAATGCCCCCACAAATAAATTAAAGACACCTGCACTTTTCATCTCTACTTTGCCCAATATAACAAGACTATTTAAAAATAAAGCTGCACCTGAAAGTAATAATCCTACATAACCCATATATATTCGTGTGAAAGTCTTTCCCTTTCACACTTTTAACCTCCCCACAATATAAAGTGATCCTTTATCCCGCATTAACGGGCAGTAAAACTCCCACCTCAAAATTCAGCTGGAGCAAAGAAGTTCGGTGGGAGATCAACTGCCCGTAAAAGCCCGATTGGTTCAACTAATGATCAGTGGGGGATGAACAAAACCCCCACTGATCAAAGTTTCACTTTATTATTTTTCTTCCTATTTAAAACTACATACATAATTTTTAACCTGAATAAGTCAGACTTCCTACCTTAAAAAAGAACAGATTTAAAACGCTTTCAATAATAAATAACCCTATCAGAACATTAAATAGGATTCCTTGATTATAAACGTACTCTAACCATGATACAAGTATTGGAATTCTTTTCAATATTACGTTTTTTATTTCTATGAAAAATTAGTAGGATGATGCATTTCCCCTATCTCATTCTATTAATTTCTAGCATAAAATATTGTACAATCATATCATTTTAAGGAAGGTTTGATATTTATGCCTCTTCATTATCCAAATCAATCTGTTCTTCACTCCACAGGTGTATTAACAAGAGAGCCTGCAACAGTTTCAGCAGTAGTAAACATTGTAAATTTAGATGCATTTTACGCACACTATGTAAGTATAGAGGTTTGGGATTGGTCTAACTATTCTAATCCTGTAAAATTACCTATACTAATTGGTGAAAATGCGGAAGTAGCATTTCCATATCTTTTACAAGGTAATCACTTAGCAGTTTTTTATGCTGATTTAGATGACTCTATTCACTTATATGAAATTCGTATTTCTGATCCTGGCCACTCCAATATTATTGCAAATTGTTTTGGACGAAGCATCCCGCCATACGCAAGCCAAGAAGGTAATACCGTATACCATAAACAACTTATTCGAATTCATTAATTTCTCTTTCCAAATCACCAATTTATAAAGCCTTCAATAGACTAAATTCCTATTAAAATGCTTTGGTCAGTAATAATTTTCTTTTCCTCAACGAAAACTATTACTGACCTTTGGCTCCTTTATTATACATAAATACAATAAAAACAAAGTATCCTCCTTAAATCATTTGATAGCCATTTTTATTATCTACCTGCCATCTCCACGAATCTATACACATCTCTTCTAATCCATATTCTGCTTCCCATCCTAATTCTCGCTTCGCTTTAGATACATCAGCAAAACATATCGCTACGTCCCCAGGACGACGCCCGATAATTTTATAAGGTATTTTTTTGCCCGAGACCTTCTCAAAAGCATTAACCATCTCCAATACACTATACCCTTTCCCTGTGCCAAGGTTATATGCATCTATTCCTGTAGTTTCAAGTACTTTCTCAAGTGCCTTTACATGTCCTTTTGCAAGGTCAACAACGTGAATATAATCACGGACACCTGTCCCGTCCCTTGTTGGATAGTCATTTCCAAATATATTTAATTCCTTTAATTTCCCTACCGCTACTTGTGTTACATATGGCATTAAATTATTCGGAATCCCATTTGGATCTTCTCCGATACGGCCACTTTGATGCGCCCCAAATGGGTTGAAATAACGAAGTAACGCGATACTCCATTCACCATCAGCTTTTGCAACATCACGCATAATTTGCTCTATCATTAACTTTGTTTGCCCGTATGGATTTGTCACGCTTAATGGAAATTCTTCCGTAATTGGTGATGTTTTTGGAATTCCATATACAGTTGCAGACGAACTAAAAATAAATTTTTTCACATTATGCTTTTGCATTACATCACATAATATGATCGTACTTATAATATTATTATAATAATATGTAAGCGGAATTGTAGTAGATTCCCCAACTGCTTTGAAGCCAGCAAAATGAATAACTGCTTCAATGTTATTTTCCAAAAAAATCTCATTCATTTTTTCACGATTTAAAATACTTTCATTATAAAATTTAAATTGTTTCCCTGTTATTTCTTTTACTCGGTTTAAAGACTCTATTGAACTATTTGAAAGATTATCTACGACTATAATTTTATAATTATTATTTAATAATTCTATACACGTATGACTACCAATATATCCTGCTCCACCCGTTATAAGTATCGCCATATATATAGTCCCCCACTTATCATCAATTATAAAATCTCAATACACATCTATCCTATCATATTCCAAGATTTAAATTCTAAATATTTTAAATTTTCTTTTTTATATAAAAAAAGCTACATAACCTTTAAGTTATGTAGCTCTTCAACATCTATATTTGTCTATATCATTTTTTATTACTCAAAAATTTTAGTAAAAGCTATTCGGACGTTCCGGTTTGTTAAATTACGTAACAATATACACTTAGAAAATGCGCAAGACTACCTAACAATACAAAAACATGAAAAATTTCATGGTGTCCCATATATTTAAACTCCAACCATTTTGGCTTCGCACCGTAAATAAACCCACCAATTGTATAAAAAATGCCTCCAAGTACTAAGAAAATAATACCTCCTGTACTTAAATTCTCAGCTAGCGGTGCAAAGAATAGAACAATTAACCAACCCATCAGAAGATAAATTGCTGTCGATAACCATCTTGGACAATTAAACCAAAACATTTTAAAAACAATACCCAAAATCGCAGTTGCATAAACTAAACAAAATAATAGTAAACCATTTGCCGAGTCTAATGTAATTAAGCAAAAGGGTGCATATGTACCTGCAATTAATATAAAAATCATAGAATGATCTAGTTTCCTAAAGAAATAAATAACACGTTCACTGGCTACAACACTATGATACACAGCTGACGCCATATAAAGGACCATCATCCCGATACCAAATAAAATAACGGCTGTAATTGCAGCAACAGATGGCATCTTAACAGAAACCTTCACAAGCATAGCTAATAATGCAATAAATGATAATACAGCTCCTCCTAAGTGAGTAAATGCATTAACTGGTTCTCTTACATAAGCATTCATATAAACACCCCTCATATAATTACATGTAGTTTTCATAACTACATGTAATTATATACACATTATTCGCACGGGTCAACATTTACAATTCATTTGTTTCGTAATACCATATTTAAAGATATACTAAACATTAAGTTCCACTAAGTTATAAAAGTGAGGGGTTCTACGTGGAAAATATAAATAAATTACTTGAATCATTACATTTAGAAAAAAGTATTAAACTTGAGGATATCCCAAATGTCGACTTATATGTAGACCAAGTTGTCCAACTATTTGAGAATACTTATGCGGATACAACGAGAACTAATGATGAAAAAGTATTAACAAAAACAATGATTAACAATTACGCAAAAGGGAAATTATTCATCCCTATCAAAAATAAAAAGTATTCAAAAGAACATATGATTTTAATCAGCTTAATTTATCAATTAAAAGGAGCTCTTTCCATTAATGATATAAAAAACTCCTTAGAAAATATAAATGCACCGTTAATAAACGATGCTACATTCGAATTAAATACTCTATATAAAGATTACCTTTCTCTTACTGACACCAATGTGGAAAGCTTTAAGCAAGACGTGAATAACCGTGTTAAGGAAGTAAACGAGGTTTCTTCCTTAGAAGATCCAAAGCTAGAAAAGTTTTTATTACTAACATCCTTCGTGACTATGAGTAATATGTATAGACGTTTAGCAGAGAAACTAGTTGATGACCTCAAAGAAACTTAAACAAAAAACTATCCACCTGTTAGAGGTGGATAGTTTTTTGTTTACTTAATTGCTTCATGAACCTTTAATTGTTTCCCTTTAATCGTTGTGTTTTTCATGATTTTTAAAACAAGTGGTCCTTTTCCATTTAATATTTCAACGTAAGAAACATTGTCTTGTATTGTAATAATTCCTATATCTTCTGCTGTAACACCTTTAATTTTAGCAATTGTACCGACGAAATCTACCGCCCTAATTTTCTTTTTCTTCCCGCCATTAAAGTACAATTTCATAATTCCTTTGTTTAGATCTGCATTTTTATCTTTCTTTATAATTGGTTTAGCATGTATCTTTTCCTCAAATACTGCTTTCCCTTTCATAACTTCTTCTTTTGAAGGTGCAAGTGCCTTTGGAATTTCAAAGCCAATGTACTCCTCAATCTCTTCTAAAAATCTATTTTCATACGGCGTCATGAATGTAATAGCTTTCCCATTATTACCAGCTCGTCCCGTTCTTCCCGTACGATGTACATAACTTTCTTTTTCTAATGGAATATCATAGTTAATAACATGTGTAATATTATCAATATCAATTCCTCTAGCAGCTACGTCTGTCGCTACTAAATAACGGAACTTTCCTTTTCTAAAATCGTCCATAACTTCAAAACGATCTTCTTGTACCATACCACCATGTATTTTGTCACAAGGATAGTTAACCCGCTTTAACTGTTGAAATACGTGATCTACATTTTCTTGCGTACGGCAAAAAATAATACAACTATCGGGATTCTCAATCGTTGTTACATCTTTAAGAAGTGAAAGCTTCTCCTCTTCTCTCGTCTCAAAAAGTGTATGTTCAATTTTATCTGTTGTAATCCCGGCAGCCTTGATTTCAATATGAGTTGGAGAGCCCATATACTTACGAGATAACTTTTCAACATCTTCTGGAAGTGTTGCTGAAAATAGCATTGTCATTCGTTTTTTAGGTAATTCGTCAATAATTGCCTCTACTTGATCGATAAAACCCATATTTAGCATTTCATCTGCTTCATCAATAACTAAGTACTTCAAACGGTCTAAAGAAAGAGTGCCTTTTTCAATATGATCTAACACACGGCCAGGAGTCCCAACTACAATATGTGTTTTTTGCTTTAACTCTAATTTTTGACGTGCAAATGGAGATTTACCATAAACTGCAGCGGCCTTAATTCTTTTGAAGCGGCCTATATTCGTAATATCTTCTTTTACTTGCACCGCAAGCTCTCTCGTCGGTGTTAAAACTAAGGCTTGTGGCTTATTCTCTTCCCACTCCACCATTTCACAAAGTGGTATGCCAAATGAAGCGGTTTTTCCACTTCCAGTCTGTGATTTCACGACAAGGTCTTTCTTTTGCAAGGCAACTGGAATAACCTCTCCTTGTACTTCCGTTGGATGTTCATATCCTAAACCAGTAAGTGCTCGTATTATTTCTTTACTTAATGCATAATTACTAAAGCTTTTTTTATTCATATATTAACCTCATTTGAATTTTATATTTAAATAACCCTATTTTCCATATCTCACGTCGAGTTATACTAAGATACTATATTACACCAATGTTTTTAATTTATCTAAGTATAATTCTTAAATAATAAAAGGCAGCCTTAATAATAAGTCTGCCCTTCTAAACTATATTCATTTCTATCCCGCTATTTGTGGGCAGTAAACGCCCGATTGGTGAAGGCTAATAATCAGTGGGGGGATGAACAAAACCCTCACTGATTAAAGTTTCACTTTATGGGACTAATTTTTTTACAACCGGTATTCTTTGCAACACTAAAGTGATTACCATACTAAGGACAATTGTGATCATCACATTAATAGGTATCGCCAATATTGCATGTACATGTTCATTTACCTTTGGAAAGACCCTGTACAGATAGTTATTTAATAAGAAAAAGTGAAGGATATAAATACCAAGGCTCGTTTGATTTATACCGCGTAATAAAAATGGTAATTTTCTTTCCGAATTTTGGAAATAATATTTAAAGAATATAAATAAGCCAATTGTCATAAGTACAACACCTGGAGCAAAGTATCCATACCAAAACTGGTCCAATTGTCCATTTGCTTGGACTGTATAGTAATATGTAATAAAGAATGTAGTACTAAATCCTACGATTCCTCCGACGTAAGCGATAATCCTCCATTTTTTCACAATATCATAATTTGATAAATAATAACCAAGTAGAAAATATCCTACATAATTCGTAACATAAAATAATTCAATATTAAAGTTAATAGGGTAATAATATTTTGCTAAATTAACCACAACAGATGCATATAGCCATAAAATTAAAAAATACTCTATCTCCCTCTTTTGAGCATTCTTCACAAAAATTTTCAGTAAAGGTGTAATTAAGTATATCCCTACAATCATGTACATGAACCATAAATGTCCACCAATACTATCTGTTAGAAAATACTTTATCCCCTGCTTTATCGAACGTGGGAAATATCCCGCATAAGCCCCGTATAAGTAAAATAAAGCACTCCAAGCTACAAAAGGTATAATTACCTTACTTGCACGCTTCCGTATAAAATCACCAATAGAAATGTCTTTCGTTCCCTTTAATAATAAAGCACCACTAATCATCACAAAAATTGGAACACTGGCACGTGAAATTGATTCAAAAAGGTTACCAGCCATCCAGCGCGACACGTTATTTGCATCTAACATGGAAACATAGCCAGCAGCAACATGAATTGTAACGACTGCAATTGTCGCTAATACACGCAACCAATCCATATACACTAATCGGTTCATTAACACCCCTCCTAAATTTACATATTTAATTTTTTATTTACCACACATAATTTTATATTAAATTCCGATATATTAAAACAAATTGTGACGATATCAACCTATAACAAACCTAAATAAACTTAATTTTTTAATATAAACATTAAAACCTTTGACTTATTAGTGAAAATAATGTAAATTATCTTTTGGACGAACATTTTCAAAGAAATTAAATAAAATATTCGTATTTTAGGGGTGTAAATGATGGAAAACGTATTTGACTATGAAGATATTCAATTAATTCCTGCAAAATGTATTGTAAATAGCCGATCCGAATGTGATACAACTGTCACTTTAGGAAAACATAAATTTAAATTACCTGTCGTACCTGCAAATATGCAAACGATTATTGATGAAAGAATCGCAACTTATTTAGCTGAAAATAATTACTTCTACATCATGCATCGTTTTCAACCAGAGAAACGAATTTCATTCATTAGAGATATGCAATCACGTGGATTAATTGCTTCAATCAGCGTTGGTGTTAAAGAAGACGAGTACGAATTCGTACAACAATTAGCTGCTGAGCAACTTTCACCTGAATACATTACAATCGATATCGCGCATGGTCACTCTAATGCTGTGATCAACATGATTCAACATATTAAAAAACATTTACCAGAAAGCTTCGTTATCGCTGGAAACGTTGGAACTCCAGAAGCGGTAAGAGAATTAGAAAACGCTGGTGCTGACGCAACAAAAGTTGGTATTGGACCCGGTAAAGTTTGTATTACTAAAATTAAAACAGGCTTTGGAACTGGTGGTTGGCAGCTAGCTGCACTTCGCTGGTGTGCAAAAGCTGCAAGTAAGCCAATTATTGCTGATGGTGGTATTCGTACACATGGCGACGTAGCTAAATCCATTCGATTTGGAGCAACTATGGTTATGGTCGGTTCTCTATTCGCTGGTCATGAAGAGTCTCCAGGGGAAACAATCGAAAAGGATGGCAAACTTTATAAAGAGTACTTCGGTTCAGCTTCTGAATTCCAAAAAGGTGAGAAGAAAAACGTTGAAGGTAAGAAAATGTTCGTTGAGCATAAAGGTTCTTTAGAAGACACTTTAATCGAAATGGAACAAGATCTTCAATCTTCTATCTCTTACGCTGGTGGAACAAAATTAGACGCAATTCGTACTGTAGATTATGTAGTCGTGAAAAACTCTATTTTCAACGGCGATAAGGTATATTAATTCTTAAATTTAACTCGAAGGACAAGCATTTTTTATGCTTGTCCTTCTTTTTCATGTATAAAAATGAAAAATATTTTCATTTTACTGAATTTTCTAGTATCATATTTTTAGATACTTATAATAAGGGGGATATAACAAATGAAAAATGTAATTGAGAAACGCCTTATTCGCGCGGAAGTCCCTACTGAGTTAACATGGGATCTTTCTGATTTATACGAATCTGATAAAGAGTGGGGAACTGCATTACGTGTATTAACAGACGATATAAAAAAACTTGATGCATTTAAAGGACAATTACACACTGGCCCCGCTACCTTATTAAATTGCCTACTTTTAGAAGAAGAGCTTTTAATGAAGTTAACAAAACTCAGCACATATCCATATTTAAAAGAATCCGCCGATCGTACAGATCCAGTTATTCAAGCGAACTCTTCCAAAATTTCCGCTTTAGGGACGAAAGTACATACTGCACTATCCTTTATTTATAACGAAATCCTCTCATTTGAAGAAGGAACAATTGAAAAATATTTAACTGCGGAAACAAAACTCGAACCTTTCCGTAAATCGTTACTCGAAATAATTAAAAAGAGGCAGCACACTCTCTCACCTGAAACAGAAGAAACTCTTGCTGCACTCGGCGAAGTTCATAGTTCCCCCTACAAAATTTACGGCATGACTAAATTAGCCGATATGGATTTCCCTCCTATACAAGATGAACAGGGAAATGATTTGCCTGTATCATTTGCATTATTTGAAAGTAAATATGAATTTTCTCCAAGCGCATATATACGTAGAAAAGCATATTCGTCATTTGTTTCCACATTGAAACGATATAAAAATACAGTTGCAACAACATATGCTACTGAAGTAAAAAAACAAGTGACACTTTCTCGTTTACGCAAGTACGAGTCCGTTATCCATATGCTTTTAGAACCTCAAAAAGTTCCACTTGAAATGTATAACAACCAACTAGATATTATTTATAACGAATTAGCGCCTCATATGCGCCGTTTTGCAGATTTAAAAAAGAATATATTAGGGCTTGATCAAATGCTTTTCTGTGACTTACATGCACCGTTAGATCCTGAATTTAATCCATCCATCACATACGAAGAAGCTGGTAAATTAATTAAAGAATCTTTAAAAGTATTAGGGCCTGAATATAATACGATTATCGAAAAAGGATTTAAAGGGAGATGGGTAGACCTTGCAGATAACGTAGGAAAATCAACAGGTGCCTTCTGCTCTAGTCCATACGGTTCTCACCCATATATTTTAATTACATGGCAGGGTACGATGCGCGGATGTTTCACATTAGCTCATGAATTTGGACATGCTGGTCATTTTTATTTAGCAAATAAAAATCAGCGCATTATGAATGTACGTCCTTCTATGTACTTTGTTGAAGCTCCATCAACGATGAATGAATTACTATTAGCTCAGCATTTACTTGCGACAACGGAAGACAAGAGAATGCGCAGATGGGTTATTCTGCAACTACTCGGCACGTACTACCATAACTTCGTTACCCATCTACTTGAAGGAGAATATCAAAGAAGAGTATATGCTATAGCAGAGGAAGGACAAGCACTCACAGCTACAACTTTAACTGAAATAAAAACGAAGGTCCTTTCGACATTCTGGGGAGATTCCGTAGAAATTGATGAAGGCGCCGGTTTAACATGGATGCGTCAACCTCACTATTATATGGGCTTATATTCTTACACATATTCTGCGGGACTAACGGCTTCTACCGCTGTAGCTCAAATGATTAAAGAAGAGGGACAACCTGCTGTTGATCGCTGGCTTGATGTACTCCGTGCAGGCGGTACGATGAAACCACTTGAATTAATGAAACATGCCGGGGTAGATATGTCAAAACCAGATGCAATCCGTAAAGCTGTTTCTTACGTCGGTTCCTTAATTGATGAATTAGAACGTTCTTATCAAGAATAAAAATAAGCCCTCGTTTTATGAGGGCTTATTCTATATTTACTTTCCAAATCTTTTGCGGTATCCACACTTTCTACATAGTTCTTCTACTGCAACCCTTTTTGAAAATCCATCTACAATATTGTTCGCTCTTTCGCCTTCAATAATATTAGAGAATGAATCATTATTAATATTTCCGAGATTAATAATTCCCTCACCATCTAGACAACAAGGAATAACCGTTCCGTTCGCTAGAATACCTGCCTGATTTCGAAGACCATGACAGAATCCTTTTCCATCATCCTCTTCTTCATGTAATGCCGGCCACTGGAATTCATAGTCTTGATTAATAAAGACACGTTCCGCAATTTTTATACCTTTTCCCGGTGTAAGCTTCTCTTCAATTTGATAGGATAGATCAAATTCATTTTCAATTATGGATAATAAATCCCTATTTTTCTGGATTTCAGCATTTGTTTTATTATCCTGAGTTAAATTCCATAATCTTAGTGAAACAATTAAATCTGATTGACTCGTTGCTTCTCTAATGAAAGAAAGTATACTTCTTACATAGCCCTCTTTATCTTGCGAACCTGGATGTCCATCAAAACTGTGTAGTGAAAAATTCATTTGTCTTAACGCAGGTTTATTTAACAGTCTATGCCTTCTCTTATTAATTAACGTTCCGTTCGTTGTAATATTAACTTTAAACCCTTTTTCATGGCTTAAATCTAACAGTTGATCTATTTTCGGATGGAGCAGCGGCTCACCCTTCACGTGCAAATAAATGTAGTCTGTGTGAGGTTTAATTTGGTCTAATCTTTTAGCAAAATCCTCCACAGAAATGAATTGCTTCTGCCTTTCCGTCGGCGGACAAAAGCTGCACGCAAGATTACATACACTTGTAATCTCCAAGTAAAACTTCTTAAACTTCTTCACCTTTAATTCCTCACTTCTCTGACTACTTATACTTTTTCCTCTTCATATTACAGCATATTTTTTTAGAAATAGAAACATACTTATTTTAGGAAATAAGGGTTACTGCATAAAATACTTCTTCAACCTCTTTTTGATTTCTGGTAGCTGCATATAACTATCATGTTTTCTATCTTTAATCTCTTGAATACCGATCTCAAAGATTTCTTTTGCTTTATCTTCTTATTGCATATTCCGTCTTGTTATTCTAACTATATATTCTCATTGTTTTAATGCTGCTCACCATAATATGTATAAACAGATTATCTATAGATTTCATTGTTAAATCATTCAATTATATATTTTAATTTAGTCAAAATAATGATCCAAATTTCTTTCTTTTAATAAAGTAGATTGTTTGGCTAGGTTTAACAATCCTGCACTACTAGGATATAATAATTCATCTTCTAAAAATTCTTGAAGGCCTTCCAATGGAACTACTTGTAAATCTGTTCCCTCAAAGTTTATTTTAAAGTTTTTTTGTAAAAAATCTGGACTATCTACTAAAAGCATAAAAGATAACTCTGGTCTTAAAGACATTAGTTCTGTTACATTCCCTAAAAATTGCAAATGGGCCTCACCATTCTCAAGCATTTTCTCTAAATCTACAATATCTGGGTGCTTATGTACAATTTCTTTCGCTTCCCCTTGCTCATTTTCTTCATAGTCTTTTCCATTAAAAATTTCTTCAATTAACTCTCTAAATAGGGCTAACTCAATATTAAAATTCTGTTTAATAATATATTTATTCGTTGTTTCTTCTTTTTCAAAAATTTCATATCCTCCAGCAGGTATAATGTGATAATAATTTGGTTTAATAGCCACTTTTTCAGACCTTTTAAAAATCAAAGTACAGTATTTATCTGATTTTTTTGAGTATGCTATTATGATCATTTGTACACTAAGTAAAGAATGACGATTTTTACCTTTAATCATTATCTCAAAATTAGACTGGTTGTTATGAATTTTATTCCTGTACTTTAGTTTTTTTAGAATATTTTTTGTAGGAATATTCTGCAAATTACCACCGTATTTTTTATATGATCTAAATAATTCATATTCTAAAATATGGCTGGTTACAACCGTATGTTTATATTGACATACATTTGCGCTAAAACCAGTAATTTCATTCTGTTTATTTAAGGTATATTCATCTAGTTCAAATCCAATTAAACTAGGCCGTCTAATTGTTCCTTTTACAAGCTTATAGTACTGCCTTTGTTCCCTATCTAACACCAGATCTGGTACCTCTAGATTCTTTAACTCACCAAATTTCTTTAATGTATCATCAAAAGGATAATATATTTCTTTAGTAGCCTTATGTACTACAGCTAGATGCTTTTTATTAAATACTTCCACAAGGGGCAAATCATCATAAATTTTTTTTAATAACGCATCTTGCCATTTAACAAAGTTTTTCTCAGTTGATTTTTTGTAAAAATCGTTTCTCTTTTTCTCCTTGCGGTATTCTCGACTATCTTTTTTAAAATAGGATAATATAGAAATAAATAAGTTCATATCTAAGTGTTTTTTCAAAAGAGTATTCACGAAAAGAAATGAAATAATCATTAAAACTACCCATCCTGCAATTGATTGCGTTTCCATTATATACTTTTCCATATCTCCAATTCCGGGACGACTATACAAGTACTCTTTAATCTGTTGCAATTTCAAACCTCCTAAAATAAATTTATGCAATATAATAACAAAAATACTATACTATCCATTGTTTAGCTATATATTTTAATGAATTCTTTTCTCATAAATAAAGAAACAATTCGACTAAATACATTAGTCAAACTGCTTCTTTAAAAAGTAAACACTACACTTACTTATGATACGGTTCCCCGCGATTAATCCGAAACGCTCTATACACTTGCTCAAGCAATACTAATCGCATTAATTGATGTGGTAATGTCATCTTTGAGAAAGAAAGAGATTCGTTTGAGCGCTTCATTACTTCAGAACTAAGCCCCAGTGATCCACCAATTACAAATGTGATTTTGCTCTTTCCATATGTAGCAAGGCGATCTAAGCTTACTGCAAATTCTTCTGATGATTTTTGTTTTCCTTCTATTGCTAACGCAATAACGTGCGTATCATCAGAAATTTTATCCAGTATACGTATGCCTTCTTTTTCTTTTACAATTAACATTTCTGCTGCACTTAAATTTTCTGGTGCCTTTTCATCTGGCAACTCAATTACTTCTACTTTTGCGTAAGAAGATAATCGTTTTAAGTATTCTGCTATACCTTGTTTTAAGTATTTTTCTTTTAATTTTCCGATTGAAATAATCGAGATATTCACATCTATTCCCCACCTTACAAACACGTTATCCACAGGACTTATCCACATATCCACAAATGTTACCCACATATTGTGTGAGAATCTGTGTTCGATACAACATATGTCGCCTCATTTTGACAAAATTCACATGTTTTTTTCTCTTCTTTAGAGTTATCCACATTGTTAATAACCGGTGCAACTTCACACTCATCCACAATGATATCTAATGCTAATTCAACATGTTCTAAACAACAAGGTAAATTCATATTCTTCACCTCACTTTTCTACAATAGAAAACAGGAGGTAGGCCCTCCTGTTTTTAATACTTTTGAATGCCTAATTTCACCGTTGTTGTCGCTCGTTTTGTACCACGATAAAACGTAAGAGTCATTTTATCATTAATTTTTTTATTATATAAGGCCGTGCGGAACCCAATAATATCGTGCACCGCTTTTCCATCTACCGCCACAATAACATCATGTTCTCTAAGACCCGCATCCGTACCTGGCGAAGGACTTTTCACATCTAAAATGCAGACTCCTTCTGTTACGTTACCTGGTAATTGTAACGTTTTTGACCAATAGTAACTCGGAATCTCATTTAATGATCTTAGTTCAATCCCAACATAAGGTCTTCTTACTTTACCGTACTTTTCTAACTCATTCATAATAGGAACAGCTCTCGTAACTGGAATAGCTAATCCAATTCCTTCTACTTCTTTTGCTGCAATTTTCATTGAGTTAATACCTATTAATTGTCCCGCTACATTTACAAGCGCTCCACCACTATTACCTGGATTAATTGCCGCATCTGTTTGCAATACTTCTACTTGCCAATCGTAATGTCCATCTTGATCTAAATCTACAGGAACAATACGCTCATTAGCCGAAATAATACCTTGTGTGACAGTTCCGGAAAATTGTAACCCAAGTGGATTTCCAATCGCAATAACTGGTTCTCCTCTACGAACGGTATTAGAGTCGCCAATTTCAATCACTTTCTTCACATGCTTCGCATCTATTTCTAGTACCGCTAAGTCTGTGACTACATCGGTTCCTAATACTTTACCTGGAATTTTCTTACCGTCACTTAAGCTCACTTCAATACGATTCGCCCCAGCAACAACGTGGTTATTCGTTACAATATACGCATGTCCATCTGTTTTCTTATAAATCACACCAGAGCCTGTACCAGCTTCCGAATCAGCCTCTGAAAAATCGTCTCGTTGAATGTTAATAACACCAACAACAGCCTCTGAAGCACGATCAACAGCGTCTACAAAGCTACTCTGTTTAACAGGAACATTTCCACTTTGAGCTTCAGCCATATTTTTTTCACTTGCTTCAGCTTGCGGAAGCTTACCTGCATCATTTGAAAATAAAGGAGCTCCAAATGCAAATAATGAAGCCCCTACAATTGTCCCCGCTATGCTAGAAATGACAATACCTTTATGTTTCTTTTTCCCTGCACGTTTAATACGATACTTTTCTTCATCAATAAAGGACATATTTGTTCACCTATCTTCCTGAAAACAACTATATTCACCTTTATTGTTTACTAAAATGAAGAATTATACGTATTGAATTTTCGTAGGCATTTTTTGATCCGTATCATGTATTTCAAAGGATTCTCCAACCCCAAAACCTTTTTCTTCTAATACTTGTGATACAGACATACGCGCTAATTCTTTCATGTTATTATCTAAGCTTAAATGCGCTAAATAAATGTGTTTTGTCTCGTCTGTAATAACATCAGCCATCGCTAATGCAGCGTCCTCATTACAAACGTGGCCAACGTCGCTTAAAATACGTCGCTTAATGCTCCATGGATAGCGCCCCATACGAAGCATTTCGACATCATGATTACTTTCAAATACGAAAGCGTTCGCTCCCTTAATAACACCTTTCATACGGTCACTTACGTAGCCTGTATCTGTAATAAGAGCTAACTTTCTATTATTGTTATGAAAAGCATAAAACATCGGTTCCGCCGCATCATGAGAAACACCAAATGATTCAACTTCAATATCTCCAAATGTTTTCACGTCTCCTACTGAGAAAATGAATTTTTGATCAGTTGGGATATTACCTATTAAATGTTCCATTGCATTCCATGTTTTCTCGTTCGCATAAACAGGTAAATCATATTTACGCGCCAATACACCTAATCCTTTAATATGGTCACTATGCTCATGTGTTACAAGAATACCTGATATGTCATTTATATTCAGTTCAGCTTGTTTAAATAAAGCCTCTGTCGCTTTACCACTTAAACCTGCATCGACGAGCAGCTTTTTTTCATCTGTTCCTACATATAACATATTCCCTGTACTTCCACTTGCAAGTACACTAAAATGCATACTCATTCTTTCTCACTCCATTATGTTCTTCCGGCACTTGAGTTTCCCCTAATTCCATAACTTGTCCTTCAATTGCATTCACAAAAAAATCCTTTTTCTGTTCTGTCTTTAAGTTCCATGTTGGAGCAAGCACTTGTATATTAGAAGAAGACTCCGCAAGAGTCGCATATCCAATCTGCGCCTCTTTCACGTGCGTATTTTCTGCAATTTTATTTTTCAAATATATATTTTCTAAAGCTGTTTGCGCAGTAATAATTTCTTGTTCTTTCGTCTTTTCGCTTTCGCCCATTTCCTTCAAATCCGTTAACATTGTTTGTTTATACGAAATAAGCTCATTTTTTTCATTTAAATCTACAACAATCATCGCACGATTATTGTAGAAGATTGGTTTATCTTTATACTTTTGAAAGAAGTAAATTTTTGAGTCCTTTATTGCCCCAAACTCATATTTTTGTCCATCCAGCACATAATTTTTCAAAAACTCATTATACTTATCTTTTGACAATGATTTTGTATTTAAAAAAGGCTCTTTTAATTTACTCTCTATTTGATATTCTTCTTGCACATGCGCCGTCTGATTTTTTAAAGATTGCACATCTTCTTCTTTGAAACCCTTATTTTTTGCCATTATAAATGACTCTTTTTTCGGTTCTTTAGGAAAATTCCCCATAGTAATTTTTTCAGCTTTTAATTGTTGATCGATTTTCGTTTCCGTCACAATTTCTAATTGATTACTATCTTGCTTTTGAATGAATTGAAAGATAAGAAAGAGGTCTAAAACAAAAAAGGTCACAATAAATATGGTTTTAATTCGATCCCAATCCATTTAGTCCCCCCTCACTCCACTCATATATTTGTTGCTTACCATCTTCTTCACATTTTACATACCATATCGGCTGTAAGACAGCGATTCTCCCACTCCCATCACTGATGGAAGGTTCCAATGACATTTTATAACCAATACCAACATCCTGAATTGATTTTTTATCAATTTCCGGGTTATTCTCTAGTGATGTCATCACTGTATGACCTGATGCAAGAGAAGTTGTTTGTTGTTTACTAGGCAAAGTAATACTGAACTCAAAAAAGGGTCTTTCATACTGCATAATTTCACCTGAACCCCATACTTGTTTTAATTCCGCTATTCCATTGGCATTAAATACAGGCAAACCATCCTCATATAAACGGAATGAAGTTTTCCTCCCATTAATATAATCAAAACGATAGGACTTAAAGGATCCACTATGCCCACTTACAAAGTCAAAACTTTTTTGTAAAATCACCGCATTATCCGTAGGTTTATCACCATGTACAGCGGAATTTTTATATTTCAACATTGCATCCAACTTATCAATTTCCATAGAACGGATGCCATCCGTAAATGTTTCCTTTTCTTTCTCAGAAATAGGACTTAAATAACGTGGATCACTAAATAAAGCATTTTTGAATGGATCCACCTCTAGTTTAGCTGTAATATACTCTGCCTTACTTAATTCCGTAATCCCATCTGGTAAAAAAAGTTTTTTTGTATCATTTATTTGATATTCAAAATATGGTCTTGCTACTGTTATAAGTTGATTTTGAGCATTTATAATATCCTTTATATAAGCACCGCTCAATTTTGCTTGATATATTTTATGAGGAGTATCATAGGAAACAAAGCTAACTTTAATTTCTTGGTCCGTACTTCTAGAAGGATCAATTATAATACGATTAAAACTTCTGTTACTTTCTATGTTTTTATCTTTAATATTAAACATATCTTTAATCGTATCTAACGGGATATTTGTAGGGAAAACAAATTCAATTTTTTCTTCTCCGTGTACATAAGACAGAAAATCACCTTTAGGGACTGTCCCCGTTATTTCCCTAAAATCATGTAATTCTCCGTTTTCAAGAATTTTATAGATTGAATCCACATTTTCCTTCTTTTCACTTACATAATGATTTTTCTCTTTATGAATAACGACAGAGGATGGGCGAACAACCTCCGAAATCTTTACCTGATTTATCTCTTCGTTACCTTGAACGAACTTTGTATTTTGCATAGAAGTGGAATCAGGAACATATGTCCATAAGTTAAAAGTAAGAAATAGACTAATGACAACCAAATTAATTAGAACTATCGTTTTAAAGTTTTCCATACTCATTCCCAATCGTCCTCTTCATCTGTCGCCATTGGCAATGTGAAATAAATAGTTGTCCCTTTTCCTTCCTCACTTTTCGCCCAAATCGAGCCGCCATGTGCCTCAATCATTTCTTTCGCAATAGCTAACCCAAGACCTGTACCACCCATTTGTCTCGAACGCGCTTTATCTACACGATAAAAACGTTCAAATATTTTATCTACATTTTCTTTCGGAATTCCCATTCCTTGATCACTCACACTAATCTCTAATAACTCCCCGCGGTCACGTAGGCGATATGTTACTGTACCACCTTCTGGCGAATATTTTAGTGCATTGGAAATAATGTTATATAAAACTTGTGTGATTTTGTCTGTATCCATATCAATAAATCGAGATTTTTTAGAGAAAGATCGTTTGAAGCTTACATTTTGCTCTTTAGACATTTCAAAGCGATCGATAACGTTATTAAAGAAGTCAGTAAAGTCGACCCATTCCTTCATTAAGCGATGTTCTGTACTATCTAGTTTAGATAGTTGTAACAATGCATTTACAAGCCTGATCATTCTTTCCGTTTCCTCTTGTGTAACCGTTAAAAATTGCGGTGCAATATTTGGATCTTGCCATGCTCCATCAGTAAGTGCTTCTAAGTAACTGCGCATCGTTGTTAACGGCGTTCTTAACTCATGAGATACGTTCGCAACAAACTCACGGCGCTCTTGTTCTATCCGCTCCTGCTCTGTTACATCATATAATACAGCAATTAAACCATTTGCCTTCCCAGTTTCTTTTTGAATAACAGAGAAACTAGCACGTAAAATATATGGTTCATTTCTCGTACTAAAATCTAATAAAACTGAATCAGGTTCTTCATATAAATGATCAAGTGTAAATTCTTCTTGTATTCCTAACACTTCTAACACTGATTGATCTAGCGCCGTTTCACGCGAAACATTTAACATCTTTTCCGCAGGATCATTTAATAAAATGATATCCCCTTTTCGATCAGTAGCAATTACTCCATCTGTCATATGTGATAAAACGGATGATAATTTTCGTCTTTCACTTTCTGTGGAGGAACGAGCTTGTTGTAATTTTTTAGATAAATTGTTAAAAGATAATGCTAATTGTCCAATCTCATCGTGACTATGCACCTTTACTTTTCGCGAATAATTTCCTTTCGCCATTTCAATTGCTTGTCTTCGCATATCTGAAATTGGTCTCGTAATTGTTTGAGCCAATAAAATTCCAAGTACAGCTGTTACTAATAAAGCAATTACTGTCCCCGTTGCGAAAATTTGGTTGATGTCCTTCATTTGTTTATACACATCTTCCATAGATGCAACAATATGAATGACGCCAAGTACATCTCCGCCCGGCTCTTTTAGAATAGGGGTAATCATAACTTGAACCCGATGACCTGTATGTCCATCTTTCTCAATCTTTGACTCTGGTTTCTTTTGTACCATTACCCGTTGTACAGCTGTATCTGCTGACGTTCGTCCTACCTTATTTTGCTTAGACCCATCTGAAATTGCCATTAATTTTTTAGTAGAATCAATTACACTTACTTCTTGAATATCTCTCTTACGATCTGATGCGAATTTTTGAATCGAATCATTAATAGCTTTATCTACTGATTCTGTTTTAGGACGTTCTTTTACAAACTCTTGCTTCAGGTTATAAGAAAGTAAGTTTGTTTGCTGCGTTAAGGAATCTTGAAAGCCTTTTACAAGGCTTTTTTCTAATTCCCTGACGAAATATACACCAATTACTTGCATTGCTATTAATATTAACAGCATATATATGAGCACAAATTTTAAATGAATAGATTGAAAAAAACCAACTTTCTTCATATACTATTCCTGTTCTGGGTCACGCAAGTAATACCCTACCCCACGTCTAGTTACAATTAAAGTAGGATGACTTGGATTATCTTCAACTTTTTCGCGTAAACGACGTACTGTTACGTCTACTGTACGTACATCTCCAAAATAATCATAACCCCAAACTGTTTGTAATAAATGTTCACGAGTCATAACTTGACCTAAATGCTTCGCTAAATAATGTAGTAATTCAAATTCACGATGTGTAAGCTCAATGCTTTCTTCACGCTTCGTTACACTATAAGCGTTCGAATTGATAACGATTGGTCCAATAACCATTTCGGTATTTTCTTCTTTCTCTGCAGCACCACCCTGCTGATGGCGACGTAAATTTGCTTTCACACGAGCAAGTAACTCCCTCGTACTAAATGGCTTCGTTACATAATCATCTGCCCCAAGCTCAAGCCCTAATACTTTATCAATTTCAGAGTCTTTTGCTGTAAGCATAATAATTGGCATTTCTGAGCTTTTACGTATTTCACGACATACCTCTAAACCGTCTTTTCCTGGTAACATAATATCTAATAAAACCATATCTGGCTGTTCTTCATTTGCTTTTTCAATCGCCTCATCACCATCATGCGCCATTACAATTTCAAAACCTTCTTTTTCTAGGTTGAACTTTAAAATATCCGCAATCGGCTTTTCATCATCAACTACTAAAATTTTCTTTCCCATCATCGTCTATTTCCTCCTTATAAAAATATGATCAATAATCCTCAAACATATTGGTGTTTCTATAGTATGTTCCTATATGACAACAATCTTAGCCTAAGTATTTCTCCTCTATTCTCATAGACTCATGTATCATCCACTTTTACACGGAATCCTATACGATCTATAGAAAAACCTCTAGCTTCAACTGCTAGAGGCTCCTCATTCTATTGTAAAATAACTACCCACTTTTGTAAAACTGGACAAAATAAAAAGGATATTAAGTGGGCCCACTTAATATCCTGAGAGTGGCTCGGGACGGAATCGAACCGCCGACACGAGGATTTTCAGTCCTCTGCTCTACCGACTGAGCTACCGAGCCAAAACTATATATAAAACCACTAATGGTGGTATAAACAAAAGTGGCGGTCCCGACCGGGGTCGAACCGGCGATCTCCTGCGTGACAGGCAGGCATGTTAACCACTACACCACGGGACCAAAAATGAACATAAAAAAACATGACCCGTACGGGATTCGAACCCGTGTTACCGCCGTGAAAGGGCGGTGTCTTAACCACTTGACCAACGGGCCACGAAAAATAAAATGGTGAGCCATGAAGGATTCGAACCTTCGACCCTCTGATTAAAAGTCAGATGCTCTACCAACTGAGCTAATGGCTCATACTCACCAACGTCATATTTTCGTGACGACAAGACATATCATAACATGTTATCTTTTGTTTTTGCAATACCTTTTTTTATTTTTTTATAAAAGATAAGAAAAAACTCATGAGAACATGAGTTTTTTCTTAAAAGAATCAATTTTTTATATCAATTAAGCTTCGTATACATTACGAACGATATTTGTTTGATTACGATCTGGTCCAACTGAGAACATAGATAATTGGATTCCTGTTAATTCAGAAACACGCTCTACGTATTTTCTTGCATTTTCAGGAAGTTCATCTAATGATTTCATAGCAGTAACATCTTCTGTCCAACCTGGAAGCTCTTCATATACAGGCTCACATTTCGCTAAAATGTTTAAGTTTGCTGGAACTTCATCGATAACTTCGCCATTGTATTTGTAAGCAACACAAATTTTAAGAGTTGGGATACCTGTTAATACATCGATAGAGTTTAATGATAAGTCTGTTAAACCACTAACACGACGTGCATGTCTTACAACAACGCTATCGAACCAACCTACGCGGCGCGGGCGACCAGTTGTTGTTCCGTATTCACGACCAACTTCACGAATTTGATGACCGATTTCATCATTAAGTTCCGTAGGGAATGGACCATCACCTACACGGCTTGTATATGCTTTACATACACCTACAACGCGAGTAACTTTCGCAGGACCAACTCCAGTTCCAACTGTTACACCACCAGCAATTGGGTTAGAAGATGTAACGAATGGATACGTACCGTGGTCAATATCAAGCATAACACCTTGTGCACCTTCAAATAATACACGATGATTGTTATCTAGTGCATCATTTAATACGACAGATGTATCGCATACATACTGTGCGATTTGTTGTCCGTATTCGAAGTACTCTTCAAAGATTTCTTCTACGCTGAAACCTTCTGTATCGTACATTTTTTCAAACAAACGATTTTTTTCCACTAAATTGCGCTCAAGCTTCTCTTTAAATGCTTCACGGTCTAAAAGATCAGCCATACGGATACCAATACGAGCAGCTTTATCCATATATGCAGGACCGATACCTTTTTTCGTTGTACCGATCTTGTTATCACCTTTACTCGCTTCTTCTAACTCATCTTGTTTTAAGTGATAAGGTAAAATAACGTGCGCACGGTTACTTACACGTAAATTATCAGTACTTACACCACGATCGTGTAAGTATTTTAACTCTTCAAGTAATGCTTTCGGATCTACTACTAAGCCATTTCCGATTACACAAATTTTCTCTTTATAGAAAATACCAGATGGAATTAAGTGTAATTTATATTTAACTCCGCCGAAAACAATTGTATGTCCCGCGTTATTTCCACCTTGATATCTTGCAACTACTTCCGCATGCTCAGAAAGAAAATCAGTGATTTTACCTTTTCCTTCGTCGCCCCATTGTGTTCCTACAACTACTACTGAAGACATTATTAAAGCACCTCCGCAATTTTCAAACGATCTATTCAAACAATATAATTGTACCAAAACAGAAAAAGAAGTCAACCAAAAAGCGAACATTTTTTTATCGAAAAACGTTTTCGTTCGTAAGAATTACATATTCACCTTATGAAAGCCCTATCTTTCATATAAAAAAAAAGAAACACATCTTATTATAAGAAATGTGTTTCTTTTTTATACTGCCTTTATGCGTGCGGTGCATGTCCATCCTCAAAGCGGCGTTCTAAGTTGACGAATTTATTAAATTCCTTAACAAACGCAAGCTCTACTGAACCTACTGGACCATTACGTTGTTTTGCAATGATAATTTCAATTGTATTTTTATTTTCTGTTTCACGATCATAGTAATCTTCACGATATAGGAAGGCCACAATGTCAGCATCCTGCTCGATACTTCCTGATTCACGAATGTCAGACATCATCGGACGTTTATCTTGACGAGATTCTACACCACGAGATAACTGCGACAAGGCGATAACAGGTACTTGCAATTCACGTGCAATCCCTTTTAATGTACGAGAAATCTCAGATACTTCCTGCTGACGGTTTTCTCCTGATTTCCCACTTCCTTGAATAAGCTGTAAATAGTCAATCAAAACCATCCCAAGACCTTGTTCTTGCTTTAATCTACGACATTTTGCTCGAATCTCATTTACTTTAATCCCTGGTGTATCATCAATATATATACCAGCATTAGAAAGGCTACCCATCGCCATTGTTAATTTCGCCCAATCATCAGAAGTTAATGAACCGGTACGAAGTCTTTGCGCATCAATATTTCCTTCTGCACAAAGCATACGCATAACAAGCTGATCAGAGCCCATCTCCAAACTAAAAATCGCTACATTTTCATCAGTTTTCGTCGCTACGTTTTGTGCGATATTTAATGAAAATGCAGTTTTCCCCACCGACGGACGCGCTGCTACGATGATTAAATCATTTCGCTGAAAACCCGCGGTCATCTTATCTAATTCAGTAAATCCAGTTGGTATCCCAGTAACTTCACCTTTTTGATTATGCAAAAGTTCAATTTTATCATAAGCATCTACAAGAACATCTTTAATGTTTTGGAATGCTTTTGCATTTGTTTGATGTGATACTTCTAATATTTTTTTCTCAGCCTCATTTAAAAGGCCATCCACATCATCTTCTCGCTCGTATCCATCCGATACAATATGAGTTGCCGTTCGAATTAAACGACGTAAAAGTGCCTTTTCAGCGATGATGCGTGCATAATATTCTACGTTAGCAGCTGTTGGAACAACTTCTGCTAATTCTGCTAGATAAGAAACCCCACCAACTTCTTCTAGTAACCCTTGATCAGCCATCGCTGATGTCATTATTACTAAGTCGATTGGTTCTCCCTTATCAGACAACCCAAGCATGACTTCAAAAATCTTTTGATGTTTCGTTCGATAGAACGAGTCAGGTAGCAACAGCTCTGATGCTGACGTTAATGCATCTTGATCAATCAATATAGCCCCTAAAACCGCCTGCTCTGCTTCTATATTATGCGGAGGGGTACGATCAGCCAGTACATCACTCATGCGCAATCCTCCTTGCTTAATTTATTTTTATTGTTCACTAACATGAACTTTTACTGCCGCTGTTACTTGCGGATGCAATTTTACAGTGACTTTTGTATAACCTAATGCACGGATTGCATCGTCCATTTCAAATTTACGTTTATCAAGTTTAATCTTGTGTGATTTTTGCATTGCATCTACAATTTGTTTGCTTGTAATAGAACCAAATAAACGGCCACCTTCTCCAGATTTCGCCTTTAATTCTACAGTTAATTTCTCTAATGTTTCTTTTAATTGTTTTGCACTTTCAAGCTCTGCTGCTGCATCTTTTTCCTCTTTGCGCTTTTGAGCATCTAAAGTTTTCATACTGCTGTTTGTCGCTTCGGCAGCTAACCCCTGTTTTAGTAAGAAATTATTTGCATAACCATCTGGTACGTTTTTTATTTCTCCTTTTTTACCTTTACCTTTTACGTCTTTTAGAAAAATTACTTTCATGATTGTGTGCCTCCCTGTAAATAGTCATCAATAACAAATTGAAGCTTCTCCTCCGCTTCATCTACTGTAACATTTTTCATTTGTGTGGCTGCATTTGTTAAGTGCCCGCCACCTCCTAAATTCTCCATAATTAGCTGTACATTCAATTCACCTAAAGATCTACCACTAATTCCAATGAAATTTTCTCCACGTTTTGCAATAACAAACGATGCAATGATACCTGTCATTGTCAATAATGTGTCTGCTGATTGTGCAATAAGTACTTGGTCATAATATTCATCACCATCAACTTTAGCAATCGCAATTCCATTTTTATAAATGTACGCATTTTTAATGGCTTTTGCAACTCGTAAATACTGACCCATATCTTCTTTTAAAAGTTCTTGTACAACTACAGTGTCTGCGCCATGCGAGCGTAAATAAGAAGCGGCATCAAAGGTACGAGCACCTGTACGGAATGTAAAACTTTTCGTATCAACAATAATACCAGCTAACAATGCCGTTGCTTCTAACATTGTCATCTTTAAATTTTTCGGTTGATACTCAAGTAACTCTGTAACAAGCTCTGCCGTTGAAGAAGCGTACGGTTCCATATAAACAAGTAATGGATCTTCAATAAAATCTTCTCCACGGCGATGATGGTCAATAACCACTACATTTTCAATCTTATGTAACAGTTTTTCCTCCATCACCATTGAAGGTTTATGCGTGTCAACAACAACAAGTAATGAATCATCATTTGCAAATTCCATCGCTTGCCCTGGTGTAATAAAGTGTGACCATAACTCTTCATTTTGTTTCACTTTATCCATCAAACGCTTGATTCCTTTATCAGAATCATTTTCATCTAATACAATATATCCTTTGCGCTCATTTAATTGAGCTACCTTTAAAATACCAATCGCCGCACCAATCGCATCCATATCAGGGGCTCTATGCCCCATTATAATGACATTACTGCTTTCTAATACTAAATCCTTTAATGCATGCGAAATAACTCTAGCACGTACACGAGTACGCTTTTCGACCGGATTCGTCTTGCCACCGTAAAACTTAACTTTACCCGTTGCTTGTTTAATAGCTACTTGGTCTCCTCCTCGTCCTAATGCAAGGTCTAAACCAGATTGAGCCATCGCTCCAAGCTCCGATAAAGGTAAATCACCTGAGCCAACACCAACACTTAATGTAAGTGGTATATTCCTTTTTGATGTTTCTTCACGCACTTGATCCAAAATACTAAATTTCCCTTTCTCCATTTGCGCTAAAATACTTTCATTTAGTACAACGAAGAATCTTTCTGAAGATGCACGTTTCAAATATGCACCATACTTAACGGCCCATTCATTTAGACGTGACGTCACAAGACTTGTTATATTTGTACGTAATTGATCATCTAACCCTTGTGTAACTTCATCGTAATTATCTAAATAAATAACAGCCAAAACAGTGCGCTGATCCTCATACATTTTTTCAATCTCTGTTTGCTCAGTTACATCAAAAAAATAAATTAGTTTTTCTTCTTTCCTTACAAACACACGGAACTTCCGACTATTTAAAGATACTATATCATCAGAAGTCTCTCCTTTAATAAAAAGGAGTAATGTTTCTGATACATCGTACAGATGCCACCCAGCTAATGCGTGTTGCCCCAAACATGAAGACAAGTAAGGATTTGCCCAATCAATCCCATACTCCTTATTGTATAACAATATACCGATTGGCATCTGGTTGAATGCTTCGTTACTCACTTTTTTTACCCTAGTAATCATATCTGTCGTATACTTTTCAAAGTTCCTTTGAAAGGTAAGTTCAAATCGTATAACTAAAAAGAAAACTATGCTAAAAACCAAAAAGGAAGATATCCCCATAATTAAGTGGAAATAACAGAGAATCGAGATTAGCACCAACACAAAAAATGCCAATACGTAAACAGGATATAAAAACCACTGTTTCTTATAAAATTCAGGCATGTATACAACTCCTATAAAGTAAAACTAACTCACCTTCCAGTTAGTTAAACAAATTAAAATAGTGTAAGGAATATTATTTTATTCCCCTATTTTAGAACGCAATGAAATCCCTAAATCAATTATACCTAAGATTGTCACAAGAGGAAACAGCATTGGAATAAACATACATACAATAAAACTAATAATAGGAATACCCCTCGTAAAACCTTTTCTGTGTGCTAAAAAGGTGATAAACGTTAATCCTTGCAATACGAGCAGCAAAGCAAAGATTACATATAGGTTAGAAAATACCATATGTAAATATGATGTTGGTTCTACTTTTATAAAAGTTGCTAACAAAATAAATATGACGTAATACCAGACAATACTCTTTGGCAATTGTATATCTTTAAATTTAGGCCAAGGTGTAACGTCGTGCTTTAACTTTCTCAAAACACTACCTGATATTAGCACTGTGATCCAAGAAAAACATACAGAAACTAGTACAAGTATACTTGGAAATAACGTCTGTAATATATCATTCATTTGTGCAAATAACTCTTTTTGTTCCTTACTAACTGGCATACCAGCAGCAGTTGCTATCTTTTCACTTTGCGCCATACTTTCACTAAATATATTTTGCATTTGCTTCATTAAATCTATGTTAAAAAATTTTATACTTCCAACATAAATGAGCATCATACCAATTAAATATGCAAGCGTTCCAGCTATCAATATCTCCACTGGTTTTTTCCCTTTTTTATACATATACCCTAATACAACACCTATTAATCCAAACATCACTGTCTTTATGAGACTAATCGGCTGACTCACAATAACTGTAATAAAAAGTGCTGCTACAAAAATAACGAGTATATTAGATAGTTTATGTCTTACTGTTAATAATATAAATGGTAACGGCAACACAAACGTTACCATTGTACCTAAAATCGGAACATACATAGATATAAGCAACAAAATTGCATATATAGCCAATAACGCTGCACCCTCAGTAATAAATCTCGTATTTTTCATCATTCAACCTCTCTCTCAAAAAAGAAAAGCATAGCAAAATGCACAGTAGAGTCCGACTCTACTGTGCATTTCATACGCTATTATTCACCAACATATGGTAAAAGTGCCATTTGACGAGCACGTTTAATTGCAACTGTAAGTTTGCGTTGGTATTTCGCGCTTGTTCCTGTTACACGACGAGGTAAAATTTTACCACGCTCAGAAACGAAACGTTTTAATAAATCAACATCTTTATAGTCAATGCGAGTGATGCCGTTAGATGTGAAGAAACACACCTTACGACGTTTCGCACGTCCACCTTTGCGTCCTGCCATGTCTATTCCCTCCATTCTTTGTTAAAAATATCCGATTCATACCATTAAAATGGTAAATCGTCGTCCGAAATGTCAATCGGTTGACCAACATTCGAAAATGGATCGTCATTCTTCGTAAATCCAGTGTTACCTGAGTTACCTGAGTTACCCGGATTACTAGATTGACCAAATGGGTTAGAGCTTTGGTTACCGAAACCAGCTCCTGATGGTTGCTGATTGAATGAACCACGTTGCTCCCCACCGCCATTACGCGGCTCTAAAAATTGTACGCTCTCCGCAAGAACTTCTGTTACATATACACGTTTACCATCTTGTCCATCGTAAGTACGAGTTTGAAGACGTCCGTCTACGCCTGCTAAGCTACCTTTTTTCAAATAATTTGCCACGTTTTCTGCTTGTTTACGCCATATTACACAATTAATAAAGTCAGCTTCACGCTCACCTTGTTGATTCGCAAATGCGCGATTCACAGCTAACGTAAAAGTAGCTACTGCAACACCATTGGGCGTGTAACGTAAGTCAGGGTCCTTAGTTAAACGACCAACGAGGATAACACGATTCATCAATCGAACCACTCTCCCTATATATCTTAATTATTTTTCTTCTTCTTTAACAACGATATGACGAAGGATATCTTCGTTGATCTTAGCTAAACGGTCGAATTCATTAATCGCTTCTGAATTAGAGTTCACCTTTAAGATCATGTAGAAACCTTCACGTAAGTCGTTGATTTCGTAAGCTAAACGACGCTTACCCCACTCTTTTGTGTTAATGATTTCTGCACCATTGTTTGTTAAAACACCTGCGAAACGTTCAACTAAAGCTTTTTGAGCTTCTTCTTCAACGCCAGGACGAATGATGTACATAATTTCGTACTTTCTCATTACACTTTCACCTCCTTTTGGTCTAAACGGCCCATAATGGGCAAGGAGCAATTAATTTATAGTAATTACTCACGAGTTTAGATTATATCATAGTAAGTTATATGAATCAACTCACCAATACGTAAAAAACTTGGCAAACATATAATATATTTGCCAAGTCTATATCTTTATTTTTCCTAGGAAATATTAAATTAAACGTTAAAGCGGAAGTGCATAACATCTCCGTCTTTTACGATATACTCTTTTCCTTCTAAACGTACTTTACCAGCTTCTTTTGCAGCTGTCATAGAGCCATTTGTCATTAAATCAGTATAAGAAACTGTTTCCGCACGAATAAATCCACGTTCAAAGTCCGTATGAATAACACCAGCACATTGTGGTGCTTTCATACCTTGTTTAAACGTCCATGCACGTACTTCTTGCACACCAGCTGTGAAGTAAGTAGCAAGTCCTAATAAGTCATATGCAGCACGAATTAATTGATCTAAACCAGATTCTTCAATACCTAGTTCTTCAAGAAATACTTTCTTCTCTTCCTCATCTAACTCAGCAATTTCTGATTCAATTTTTGCACATACAACAATTACTTGTGAATTTTCATTTGTTGCAAATTCTTTTACCATTTGTACATATTTATTGTCAGAAGGATCCATAATATCATCTTCACTTACGTTTGCTACGTACAGCATTTCTTTCGTTGTAAGTAAATGAAGGCCTTTAACAATCTTCATTTGCTCTTCTGTAAATTCAACAGTACGAGCTGGTTTTCCCTCTTCAAAAGCTTCTTTTAAACGAACTAAAATTTCATGCTCATATACAGCTTCTTTATCTTTTTGTCTTGCTAACTTCGCAACTCGTTCGATACGTTTATCAACAGATTCCAAATCCGCTAAGATTAGCTCTAAGTTGATTGTTTCAATGTCATCAATTGGATCTACTTTTCCTGAAACATGCGTAATATTTTCATCTTCAAAACAACGAACAACTTGGCAAATTGCATCTACTTGACGAATGTGAGATAAGAATTTATTTCCTAACCCTTCACCTTTACTCGCACCTTTTACGATACCTGCGATATCAGTAAATTCAAATACAGTTGGAACAGTTTTTTTCGGTTCTACTAATTCCGTTAATTTATTTAAACGCTCATCTGGTACTTCTACAATCCCTACGTTTGGATCGATTGTACAGAATGGATAGTTCGCAGATTCTGCTCCTGCTTGTGTAATTGCATTAAATAAAGTGGACTTCCCTACGTTAGGTAATCCAACAATCCCAGCCGTTAATCCCATATTTTTCACTCCTATGTCTCAATCTTTCATCATTATAGATAGTAACGAAAAAAATGACAAGTTTCCACCAAATGAAAAAAAGCAACGGCTGTCTACTGCAGCTGTTGCTTTTTCACTATTCTTCATGCTTCACAAGTATTTTTTTTACCTTACGATCAAACTCTCTTCGAGGAATCATTACCGAATGGTCACATCCCTCGCACTTAACGCGGATATCCATTCCCATACGAATAATCTTCCAGCGATTTTCACCACATGGATGGGCTTTCTTCATTTCCACAACATCGTACAAGTTATATTGCTTTTGCTCCATTCTCTAAATCCCTCCCACTATTAAATTGCTTTTTCACTAACTAATTCTTCGCGACTATATAGAACCATACGTGGGTATGGAATTTCAATCCCATGTAAATCAAGACGATTTTTAATCTCTTTGCGAAGAGCCCTCGCAATAACTGCATGCTGCATCGGCTCAACTTCAGCAATAACACGTAATACAACTTCAGACGCTGCCAGTGTTTGAACACCTAGCAATTGAGGTGTTGTTACCATTTTCTCATATTTTTCTGGTAATTCCACTAATAAATCTTCAATAACTTGCTCCGCTCGTACTATATCACTTTCATAAGAAATAGATACATCAACAAATGCTACACTATTGCTAACGGAAAAGTTCGTTACTTGTACAATACTACCATTTGGTATTATATGAATTTCACCTGTCCAGCTTTTCATCTTCGTTGTACGTAGTCCAATTTCCAAAACAGTTCCTTCAAATTGACCTATTCTTACATAATCACCTACTGAAAATTGATCCTCTAACAAAATAAATAATCCTGTAATAACATCTTTAACTAAACTTTGTGCACCAAAACCGACTGCTAAACCAATTACCCCAGCACCGGCTAATAGACCTGACGCATTAATATCAAACACACCTAAAATTGCAATTAACATAATGAACATAACAACGTATGCCACAATATTTTCAAGCAACTTCGCTACCGTAACTGTACGACGTTCTGAAATTTGAATCGGCGAACGGCTTCCCATACGAAACGCATTTCGTACAATTGCCCTCGCAACTCGTACAACGATTGCACCAAGTATTAAAATAACGATTATTTTTAGTGATTTCACACCTATATTCGTCCAATCAATGGACTCAAACCATTTCAACGCTACATCCATGTCCCTCTACCTCTCCAGCTAAAATTTCTTTTTAGTTATCCTTATTATTGTATCAGAACTCTCTCTGATTTCTGAAAAAAATTTATGACTTTAATTCCATTTGTTAACTTCCATTCAGGTATAAAATGAGACGAATATATATATACTAGTACTATTATTTCTGTTTTCATTCACAGTTTGCAAAAAGTATGCACTTATAATTTTCCATTTCAGACACCATATAACATATTGTGAAAATTTATTAAAAGGATGGGTGCTTCATGAATATTAGAAGTTTTCGCTTACCTTTTTTTGAAAAAGAAACTCAAAATGTTATGCATCATGACTTAGAAGCCTCTGAGACAATCAGTAATTTCTTACTTTCCCATATTCCCATTAAGACTAATATACCACTCATTCTCGTTTGTATCGGAACAGACCGTTCCACCGGTGATGCACTTGGTCCATTAGTTGGTACTAAACTAGAACAAATTGAAATCAAAAACCTTCAAGTGTTCGGCACACTAGACGAACCAATACATGCACTAAACTTAGAAGATAAAATTCAGAATATACAGAAAGAAAATCCTACGTCATTTATTATTGCTGTTGATGCATGTTTAGGAAAATCTCAAAGTATCGGTTCTATAACTACCGGAAAGGGGCCCAGTAAACCTGGAGCTGCGATGAATAAGAAATTACCTGAAATTGGTGATTTGCATATTCATGGCATCGTAAATTTAAATGGTTTCATGGAGTTTTTCGTACTTCAAAATACAAGACTAAGTTTAGTCATGAAGATGGCTGATGTAATTGCACAAAGTATAAAAGAAACAGACCAAAAATTATCTGCATTAAAAAAAGCAAACCATCTATAAACAATAAGATGGTTTGCTTTTTAATTTCCCTTTGATAATAATTCTAAAATTCGATTTAAGTCTTCTTTATTAAAAAATTCGATTTCGATTTTACCTTTTTCTTTTTTCGTTTCTTTGATCTTTACATCCGTACCAAACTTTTCTCTTAAAAATGTTTCACGCTCTACAAAAAATATATTTCTTTCTTTTTTCACTTGTTGTGTTTCACGTGAAACACGTTGATTAATTTCCTGGACAATTTGTTCCAATTGGCGAACATTCAGTCCTTCTTTTTCAATTCGCTTCAATAAAGATTTCAACTGTTCTTCATCTTTTATTGTAAGTAAAGTTCTTCCATGAGCCATTGAAAGCTGACCGTTTGCAATCATATCTTGAACGAATGAAGGGAGGCTTAACAATCGAGTATAATTTGCGATATAAGGCCTGCTTTTACCAAGACGTTTTGCTAATTGTTCTTGTGTTACATTTAGCTCGTTCATTAACATCTGATATGCCATTGCCTCTTCCATAGGATTTAAATCTTCTCGTTGTAAGTTTTCAAGCAAAGCAAATTCCATCATTTGCTGCTCATTTAATTGCCTTACGACAGCAGGCACTTTCTCAAGTCCGGCCTCTTTAGCAGCACGATATCTTCTTTCACCTGCAACTATTTCATATCCTTTAATACTCTTTCGAGCAATTAACGGTTGCAATATACCGTGCTCTTTAATAGAAGCCGCTAATTCCTGAATCGCTTCTTTATTGAAATGTTTACGTGGTTGATATGGATTCGGCCTTAATTCAGTTACTATAATCTCCTGAATCGTTTCTTCTTCTTTCACATCTAAATCTGGAAAAAACACATTGATTCCTCTTCCTAATCCCTTAGCCACCTGCAATCACTTCCTCTGCTAAATCTAAATATACTTCTGCTCCTCTTGATTTAGCGTCATACTGCATAATTGGTTTTCCATGACTTGGTGCCTCACTTAAGCGAACATTACGAGGAATAATCGAACGATATACTTTATCCCTAAAGTATTTTTTCACTTCATCTATAACTTGAATTCCTAAATTTGTACGAGCATCCAACATCGTTAACAATACACCTTGAATTGCTAAATTTTTATTTAAATGCTTTTGCACAAGTCGAACTGTATTTAATAGCTGACTTAACCCTTCCAGCGCGTAATATTCACACTGTACAGGAATAATAACAGAATCTGCTGCTGTTAATGCATTAATCGTTAATAATCCTAAGGATGGGGGACAGTCAATAATAATATACTCATATTCATCACGAATTGGCTGTAATGCTCTTTGCAAGCGTACTTCCCGGGAAATGGTTGGTACCAATTCAATTTCAGCACCAGCCAATTGAATTGTAGCGGGTAGAACATCTAAGTTTTCAGTTGCGGTTTTCCGTATAACGCCTTGAACATCTGCATCTTCCACAAGAACATTATAAATACATTGATCTAATTCAGACTTTTCAATTCCTACACCAGTCGTTGCATTTCCTTGAGCATCAATATCTACGAGAAGGACTTTTTTTCCTACTTGTGCCAATCCAGCCCCTAAATTAACGGATGTTGTTGTTTTTCCAACACCGCCTTTTTGATTAGCGATAGCAATGATTTTTCCCACGATGTCACCTACTTTCAACCTTTCTTATTCTAGAAACAATTACTTTTATTGTAACATGAAATAAAAGTTTTTCTTTTACGTCCTTATTAAACTTCAAAATTTATTTCCAAACTCCTTCTTGCTTTAACAAGAAAATATAGTAAAAGAGACCTCTCCAATAGGATAAGGTCTCTAGCACGTAATTATTTTTTCTTCGGAATTTTAATCGTAATTTGATAGTATTCATCAAACTCTTCTTCCGCAGAATTAACATTCAAACCACTGTTAGCAACCATTTGTAATGATTGTCTAATTGTGTTCATAGCAATTCTTGCATCTCGACTTACTGCTTTTTGCTTCGCTTTGCGCTTTGGTTTTACTTCTTCTAGTAACTTTGCAATTCGTTCTTCTGTTTGCTTTACATTCAATTGCTTCTCCACAATCTCTTGTAAAACCTTCAGTTGTAATTCCTCATTTTTCAAAGGAATAAGGGCGCGAGCATGCCGTTCTGTAATACTTTTTTCTAATAATGCACTTTTGATTTCTTCAGGCAATTTTAATAATCGCAATTTATTTGCGACTGTCGATTGTCCTTTTCCAAGTCGTTGTGCCAATGCTTCTTGTGTTAAATTATGTAACTCAATCAGCTTTTGATATGCCACAGCTTCCTCAATTGCTGTTAATTCCTCACGCTGCAAATTTTCAATTAACGCTACAGAAGCTGTCTCAGTATCATTTAAATTCTTTATTATTGCAGGAACTTTTTCCCACCCTAACTTTGTTGCTGCGCGGAAACGCCTTTCCCCGGCAATAATCTCGTACTTATCATCCTCATACTGTCTCACAACAATCGGCTGGATAAGCCCATGTGTACGAATCGTTAATGCTAGCTCCTCAATACGTGCATCGTCAAAAACTGTTCGTGGTTGATAACGGTTAGGGGTAATGTTTACTATCGGAATTTCCTGTATTTCTTCATATACCTTTTTAGCTATTTCTTCATGGCTTTCGTCTTGTAATTCGAATTCGCTCTCTTTATCTCCAAAGCCAAATAAACGAGAAAACGTATTTTTCATACATATTCCACCACCTTTTAGGCCTATTGACTGTTCTACATAAAATGTTTCCTATGAAACATTTACGTTTTCATTTATATAATTTAATCTTACGTCTAATAAGATTTATTTTTCAATAGGTAATTTATTGGGCGTTCCCGGTTTGCGTGGATATTTCTTTGGTGTCTTGCGCTTTTTCTCGATTAATAAAATATTACGCTCACTTTCTTCAAACGGTAATTGGAACGTAGACATTTCTTTCAATTCTCCGCCAAGTACCTCTAAAGCATATTTGCCATTTTCGATTTCTTCGTTCGCCGCTGCACCTTTCATTGCAATGAATGTTCCCCCTACTTTTACAAGTGGTAAACATAGCTCACTTAATACAGAAAGACGTGCAACTGCACGTGCCATTACAATATCGTATGCTTCACGTACACCTTCTTTTTTCCCAAATGTTTCAGCACGATCATGACAAAATGCAACATCACTTAATTCTAACTTTTGCGCTAAGTGATTTAAGAAATTAATACGTTTTTGTAATGAATCTACAATTGTTACTTTTAAGTGCGGGAAACAGATTTTTAAAGGGATACTTGGGAAGCCAGCTCCTGCTCCAACATCACAAATAGAAAATGGTTTCGAAAAATCATAATAAAAAGCCGCTGTAACAGAATCAAAAAAGTGTTTTAAGTATACTTCCTCTTTCTCCGTAATAGCCGTTAAGTTCATTTTTTCATTCCACTCTACTAACGTTTCAAAATAGATTTCGAACTGCTCTAACTGTCCAGAAGAGAGGGAAATACCCTTCTCTTCTAGCATAGATTGAAATTGTTCTATGTTCATCTAGCAATATCTCCTTACTATTTATTGGTTCGATACTCGTGCAATTTTTCCTTGTTCAATGTAAATAAGCAAAATAGAAACATCAGCTGGATTTACGCCAGAAATACGTGAAGCTTGCCCCATCGAAAGTGGACGAACATCTTTCAATTTCTGTCTCGCTTCTGTGGCAAGGCTAGAAATGGCATCATAATCAATATCCACAGGGATTTTTTTGTTTTCCATTTTCTTCATACGTTCTACTTGCTGTAAAGATTTCTCGATATATCCTTCATACTTAATCTGAATTTCAACTTGTTCTGTAATTTCATCATTTAATTCTAATTCACTTGGTACTAAAAGATGAATGTGCTCATATGTCATCTCTGGACGACGTAATAAGTCACTTGCACGTATTCCATCTTTCAATTCGCTTCCACCAATACTACGAATTAATTCTTGAACTTCAGGACGCGGTTTAATAAAAATACTCTCTAACCGTTCCTTTTCCTGTTCAATTTGTAGTTTTTTATTTGTAAATCTCTCATAACGATCTTCTTTAATTAAACCAATTTCACGCCCAACCTCAGTTAGACGAAGATCTGCATTATCATGGCGTAATAATAAACGATATTCTGCACGAGACGTTAATAAACGGTATGGTTCATTTGTGCCTTTTGTTACAAGATCATCAATTAAGACACCAATATATGCATCAGCGCGACCTAAAATAACTTCTTTTTTACCTAAAGAACGACACGCTGCATTAATTCCAGCCATAAGCCCTTGTCCTGCCGCTTCTTCGTAACCAGAAGTTCCATTAATTTGTCCTGCTGTATATAAATTTTTAATTTTTTTCGTTTCAAGTGTTGGCCATAGTTGAGTTGGTACAATTGCATCATATTCAATTGCATAACCCGTACGCATCATTTCAACATTTTCCAGGCCAGGAATTGTTCTAAGCATTGCACGCTGTACATCTTCTGGTAAACTCGTCGATAAGCCTTGTACATATACTTCTTGCGTATTACGTCCTTCTGGCTCTAAGAAAATTTGATGACGTGGTTTATCATTAAATCTTACTACCTTGTCTTCAATTGAAGGGCAATATCTAGGCCCTGTTCCTTTAATCATACCAGAATACATAGCTGAGCGATGTAAGTTTTCATCTATTAAACGATGTGTTTCTGTACTTGTATACGTTAACCAACATGGAATTTGATCCATAATGAATTTTGTCGTTTCAAAAGAGAAAGCACGTGGCTTATCATCACCTGGTTGAATTTCTGTTTTACTATAATCAATCGTATTACTGTTTACACGCGGAGGTGTACCTGTTTTAAATCTAACAAGATCAAAACCAAGTTCCTCTAAGTGTTCAGATAACGTAATAGATGGTTGCTGATTATTTGGACCACTTGAATATTTTAAATCTCCCATAATAATCTCACCACGTAAAAATGTTCCCGTTGTAATTACAACTGTTTTCGCTGTGTATTCGGCACCAGCTTGCGTAATTACCCCTTTACATACACCATCTTCAACAATTAAACGCTCTACCAGACCTTGAAACAACGTTAAGTTTGGTGTTTCTTCAATTGTTTTCTTTAACTCATGCTGGTAAGAGAATTTATCAGCTTGTGCACGAAGCGCACGTACAGCTGGTCCTTTACCCGTATTTAACATACGCATTTGAATATGTGTTTTATCAATATTGCGTCCCATTTCTCCGCCTAATGCATCAATTTCACGAACAACAATCCCTTTTGCTGGTCCACCAACAGAAGGGTTACATGGCATGAACGCTACCATATCTAAGTTAATTGTTAACATTAATGTTTTTGAGCCCATTCGTGCTGCCGCAAGACCAGCTTCACATCCTGCATGACCTGCACCGATTACTATGACATCATATGAACCGGCATTGTATCCCATTGTTTATTCCTCCTAATAACCTCTATCTTACTAAATCATCTCTGATTAAAGTTTTACTTTATTTTCCTAAACAAAATTGAGAGAACAATTGGTCAATTAAGCTTTCATGGACAGTATCACCAGTAATTTCACCAAGTATTTCCCACGCTCTTGTTAAATCAATTTGAACCATATCAATCGGAACACCATTTTCTATCGCTTCAATTGCATCATTAATTGTTCTTCCTGCTTGTGTTAACAATCCGATATGTCTCGCATTAGACACGTATGTCATATCCGCAGAATCAATTGTTCCTTCAAAGAATAAATCAGCTATTGCCTTTTCAAGCTCATCTATTCCTTGCTCCTCAATTAAAGATGTTGTAATAACACGATTGCCTACCGCTAAATCTGTAACACGTTCCATATCAATTTCTTGCGGTAAATCTGTCTTATTTACAATGACAATGAAATCTTTTCCTTGTACGGCACGGAATAGATCCTCATCTTCATTTGTTAAAGCCTCGCTATAGTTCACTACAATTAACACTAAGTCTGCTTGGCTCATCATTTCCTTCGAACGCTCTACACCAATTCGTTCAACAATATCTTCCGTTTCACGAATTCCGGCTGTATCTATAAGTTTAAGTGGTACACCACGCACATTAACGTACTCTTCAATAACATCACGAGTTGTTCCTGCAATATCAGTTACAATTGCCTTTTTCTCCTGAACAAGACTATTTAATAGCGATGATTTCCCAACGTTAGGTCTACCGATAATCGCGGTAGAAATGCCCTCACGTAAAATCTTTCCTTGCTTCGATGTTTCTAATATCTTTGCAATTTCAGCACGGACATGTGTAGCTTTCTCAATTAAAATATTATGTGTCATCTCTTCTACATCATCATATTCTGGGTAATCTATATTCACCTCAATATGAGCTAATGTTTCTAATATTTCTTGACGCAGATGGCCGATTAATTTAGATAATCGTCCTTCCATTTGGTTAATCGCTACATTCATAGCACGATCTGTTTTCGCGCGGATTAAGTCCATAACAGCTTCTGCTTGTGACAAATCAATACGTCCATTTAAAAAAGCACGTTTTGTAAATTCACCAGGCTCTGCCAGTCGTACTCCTTGTGCTAAAATAAGCTGTAATACTTTATTTACCGAAACAAGCCCACCATGACAGTTAATTTCTACTATATTTTCACGCGTAAAAGTCCTTGGTGCGCGCATAATGGATACCATAACTTCTTCAATAACTTGATTTGTATCTAAATCGACAATATGACCATAATGAATTGTATGAGAAGAAACCTGTGTTAAATCCTTCCCTTTAAAAATACGATCGACTTTCTCAATCGCATCATCCCCACTTACTCGAACAATGGCAATTGCACCTTCCCCAAGTGCTGTGGAAATTGCGGCAATTGTATCAAATTCCATGTCCTTTCACCTCACTTGCTTATTTATCTCTATTTCAACATGAATTTTTTCCGTCACTAAATTATTAGGATACCATAACGAACCTATCTACAAAAGAATAATAACTCATTTTATTATGTCCTTATGTAAAAAACACTAAACTTATTCACAGTGGATAAATCTAGTGTTTTTTAGTTATCCACATTTATTTTCTCCTCAAAAAAACCGGCACTCAATTGAGTAACCGGTCACTTGGAAGATATTACAACATACCGATGTGGTTCTTTCCCTTCAGAAGTTGTAATGATATTTTGATGATTAGATAATGCTTGGTGAATAATTTTTCGTTCAAAAGAAGGCATTGGTTCTAGAACAACTCTTTTTTTCGTACTCACTACTTGTTTTGCCAATCGATAAGAAAGAGATTCTAACGTAGTTTTTCTTTTACTACGATAGTTTTCAGCATCCAGTGTAATACCAATATATTGCTTTGTATTACGATTCGCAACAAGTTTTGTTAAATACTGTAAAGAATTCAACGTATTACCTCTTTTACCAATTAAAACACCAATGTTTTCACCAGAAATTGTAAATTCAACTTCGCGTCCTTTTACAATTTTTCTAATCTCAACTTCCACACCCATATTTTGAATAACATTTTTTAAATATTCTTCACATTCTTGGATTGGATCTTTTTTCAATACAACTTCTACTACAGCGAGGCGATTCCCAAATAAACCTAGGAATCCCCTCTTACCCTCATCGATAATATTTATATCTACTCGATCTTTCAAAACATTTAATTGTCTTAAAGCATCTTGTACTGCCAGCTCGACTGTTTGTCCTTTAGCAGTAATTATACTCACTTGCTTGATCCTCCTGCCTTACTAGCCTTAATTTCAGGCCCTTTGATCATATACATTTGAGCGATACCAAAGATATTACCAACTACCCAGTACAATGATAGTGCTGCTGGGAAGTTAATTGCAAAGACTAAGATCATAATTGGCATAAGCCAAATCATCATTGCCATTTGCGGATTTTGCCCAGCCGTTCCTGCCATTGCAAGCTTTTGCTGAATAAAAGTCGTAATAGCCGCAACGATTGGAAGGATATAGTAAGGATCTGCCTGTCCTAAATCAAACCATAAAAATGTATGTTTACTAATTTCTGCCGTTCTCATAATCGCATGATAAAAAGCGAATAGGATAGGCATCTGAACAAATATTGGTAAACATCCTGCTAATGGATTTACACCATTTTTTTGGTACAACTGCATCATTTCTTGTTGTAATTTTTGTTGTGTTGCTTGATCTTTTGAGCTGTACTTTTCTTTTAATTTCACCATTTCTGGTTGTAACGCCTGCATTGCTTTCGTACTCTTCGTTTGTTTAATCATTAATGGTAATAATGCAAAACGAATGATAAGAGTTGTAACAACGATTGCTAAACCATAATTACTACCAAATAAATTTGCAAAATACGTGATTAACTGAGAAAGCGGGTATACGAAATATTCATTCCAAATCCCAGTGCTTTTCGGTGTAATCGGCTGATTTGTTTCACTACAGCCGGTAGCGATTGCCATTAGCATAATAACCATGGCTAATAAACCTATTTTCTTTTTCAAAGCCTGCTCCTCCTTGTTTCGGTATGTATATAGTGTAATTCATTTCCTTACGCTACTTTTTTATTCTTTTCATACCAGAGCGTTTAAAGACATGAATTAAGCTTTTCTTTAACTCTTCATATGTCATCTCTGCACAAGGCTTCCTTGCTATTATAACAAAATCTTTTCCAGAATCTATCTCATCTTTTAATTCTATAATCGATTGGCGAATCATACGCTTAATTCGATTACGAACTACTGCATTTCCTATTTTCTTACTAACAGAAAGACCAATGCGAAAATGCGGCTGTTTTTCTTTATCTAATTTGTATACAACAAACTGGCGATTGGCATTCGATTGTCCTTTTTGGAAAACAGCCTGGAATTCATCATTCTTTTTTATACGATTTTTTTTCTTCATATCATTTGACACTCCTGTATCTCATCAGCAGAAACTCATTATTATTAGAAAAAAAGACCACTGAACGATCAGTGGTCTACGCAGATAATACTTTTCTTCCTTTACGACGACGAGCTGCTAGCACTCTACGTCCGTTTGCTGTGCTCATACGGCTGCGGAAACCATGTACTTTGCTGCGCTTACGTTTATTTGGTTGGTAAGTTCTTTTCATTATATGACACCTCCCTGAGGAATATCTGTTAAAGACAGTCTAATAAATTATAGTAAATCAAATAGGAAAATGTCAATGGTTCTCGAAATTTTCATCAAATATTCATTTTTAACCTATTCACACACTTTTTCACAGTCCCTATATTTCCTTGTGGATAAATATATTTTCTCTTTTTTGTATCCACAAACTCTTTTTTTACTTTTACACAGTATATCGTATTGTGGACAAGTTTATTCCACAAGGTATTGATTTTGTGGATAACTTTCTTAAATTCATTGCTATAGCTGCTTTTTTTTGATATTATAGTTGTGTTTTCACTTTGAATAAGTTTTCCACACCTTTATTTTATCCACAATTTGTGTATAACATGTGGATAGTTTAAATCACATGTGGGTAAATAGTTGTCCACATTTGTTTTTTTGTCGAAAACTCTATCTCGGATACTAACGACGTTTTTATATTTTAAAATACGTTTCGTATAAATATGCATTAGAAATATTTACAGGTTGTACAATTGTTGCGCAACCTTATTCTTTTACCATCTTTGTAAAGGAGGGACACCTTTGGAAAATATCTCTGATTTGTGGAATAGTGCCTTAAAAGAATTAGAAAAAAAGGTAAGCAAGCCAAGTTATGAAACCTGGTTAAAATCAACAACTGCTCATAACTTGAAAAAAGATGTATTAACTATTACAGCTCCAAATGAATTCGCTCGTGACTGGCTAGAATCTCATTATTCGGAACTAATCTCCGAAACACTTTATGATTTAACAGGGGCAAAACTAGCTATTCGTTTTATCATTCCCCAAAGTCAGGCGGAAGAGGATATAGATCTTCCTTCTGTTAAGCAAAAACACGCACATGATGAGTCTAATCACTTACCACAGAGTATGTTAAACCCCAAATATACATTTGATACATTTGTTATTGGCTCTGGTAATCGTTTTGCACATGCTGCTTCTTTAGCTGTAGCTGAGGCACCAGCTAAAGCCTATAATCCGCTCTTTATTTACGGGGGCGTTGGACTTGGAAAAACACATTTAATGCACGCAATTGGGCATTATGTAATTGAACACAACCCGAATGCAAAAGTTGTATATTTATCATCTGAAAAATTTACAAATGAATTTATTAACTCAATTCGTGATAATAAAGCTGTCGATTTTCGTAATAAATATCGTAATGTAGATGTCTTATTGATAGATGATATTCAATTTCTTGCTGGAAAAGAACAAACACAGGAAGAGTTTTTCCATACATTTAATGCGTTACATGAAGAAAGTAAACAAATTGTGATTTCAAGCGATAGACCACCAAAAGAAATCCCAACTTTAGAAGATCGCCTTCGTTCTCGCTTTGAATGGGGGTTAATTACGGACATTACGCCACCAGATTTAGAAACTAGAATCGCAATTTTACGTAAAAAAGCAAAAGCAGAAGGTCTTGATATACCAAATGAAGTTATGCTTTATATCGCAAATCAAATCGATTCAAATATTCGTGAACTAGAGGGTGCACTTATTCGAGTTGTAGCTTATTCATCTTTAATTAATAAAGATATGAATGCTGATTTAGCGGCTGAAGCGCTTAAAAATATTATTCCAAACTCTATACCTAGAATTATTTCTATTTCTGATATTCAAAAGGCTGTTGGAGGCGTCTATCAGGTAAAGTTAGAAGATTTCAAAGCAAAAAAACGGACAAAATCCGTTGCATTCCCTCGCCAAATTGCGATGTATTTATCACGTGAACTTACGGACTCATCTTTGCCAAAAATAGGTGAAGAATTTGGTGGCCGCGATCATACAACAGTAATCCATGCTCACGAAAAAATTTCGAAGCTATTAAAAACGGATACTCAATTACAAAAACACGTTGAAGAAATTAAGGATATTTTAAAATAGTAGTAGCTGAATAGTGTGAATAACTTAGCTTATTTTACGCACAGTCTATCCACATGTAGATAGACTGTTTTTACATCTCCAAACAGGGTTATCCACATATCCACAAGCCCTATTACTATTACTACTACTTTTTTATCTTTATTAAATAAATAAAATCTTATACTTACCGGAGGTTTTTCGTTATGCGTTTTACAATACAAAAAGACTATCTTGTAAGAAGTGTACAAGATGTAATGAAGGCAGTTTCTTCTCGTACAACAATTCCAATTCTTACAGGAATTAAAGTTGTAGCAACTGAAGAAGGAGTTACTTTAACAGGTAGTGATGCAGACATCTCTATCGAATCATTTATCCCAGTCGAAGATGCTGGAAAAGAAATTGTGGAAATTGAACAATCAGGAAGTATTATTTTACAAGCAAAGTATTTTAGTGAGATCGTAAAAAAATTACCTAAAGAAACTGTCGAAATTTCTGTGGAAAATCATTTTATGACAAAAATAAAATCTGGAAAATCAGAGTTCAACTTAAATGGTTTAGATGCTGCTGAATATCCGTTATTACCACAAATCGAAGAACATCACGTATTTAAGATTCCAACAGATTTACTAAAGCACATGATTCGTCAAACAGTATTTGCAGTGTCAAGTTCTGAAACAAGACCGATCTTGACAGGTGTAAACTGGAAGGTATATAACAGCGAGCTAACTTGCATTGCAACAGATAGTCACAGGCTAGCACTTCGTAAAGCAAAAATCGAAGGGTATAATATTGCCGATGAATTTCAAGCGAATGTCGTTATTCCTGGTAAGAGCTTAAGTGAATTAAGTAAAATTCTAGATGAATCTGAAGAAATGGTAGATATCGTTATTACGGAGTATCAAGTATTATTCCGTACAAAACATTTATTATTCTTCTCAAGATTATTAGAAGGAAATTATCCAGATACAACGCGTTTAATTCCAGCTGAAAGTAAAACTGATATATTTGTAAATACAAAAGAATTTTTACAAGCGATTGATCGTGCGTCGCTATTAGCAAGAGATGGTCGTAACAACGTTGTTAAATTATCAACATTAGAACAACAGATGTTAGAGATTTCTTCGAATGCACCAGAAATCGGAAAAGTAGTAGAAGAGGTTCAATGTGAAAATGTAGATGGAGAAGAATTAAAAATATCTTTTAGTGCAAAATATATGATGGACGCATTAAAAGCTTTAGATAGTACAGAAATTAAAGTTAGTTTTACTGGAGCGATGAGACCGTTTTTAATTCGCACAGTAAATGATAATTCTATTATCCAGTTAATTTTACCAGTCCGTACCTACTAAGTAAGGATTAAGGGTTGCTAGTGTAAAGGTACTAGTGACCCTTATTTGATTTGTAGGGTATTACTTTCCTAATGCTAGTTTATTTAGTACAATGAAAGAATGAACACTTTCAGAAAGTGAGCGATTTTATGAAACTTATTAAGATTTCAACAGAATACATTACACTAGGACAATTTTTAAAGTTAGCTGATGTAATTGATACAGGTGGCGCTGTGAAATGGTTCTTACAAGAATATGAAGTATATGTGAATCAAGAACTTGAAAATAGAAGAGGCCGAAAGTTATATGCAAATGATGTTGTTGAAATTCCGGGAAGCGGAACTTTCCAAGTTCAGGCATAAAGGGGGATCCCTTTGTTTATTACAGAGATACAATTAAAAAACTATCGCAATTATGAGCATTTAGAGCTTTCCTTTGAGGATAAAGTTAATGTAATTATTGGTGAAAATGCGCAAGGGAAAACGAATCTGATGGAAGCTATTTATGTATTGGCGATGGCGAAATCCCATAGAACTTCGAACGATCGTGAACTCATTCGTTGGGATGAGGATTATGGTAATATAAAAGGTAGATTACAAAGGCGAAATAGTTCATTATCCTTAGAATTAAATATTTCAAAAAAAGGTAAAAAGGCAAAGTTAAATCAGTTAGAACAACAAAAATTGAGCCAGTATATTGGTGAAATGAATGTTGTTATGTTTGCCCCAGAAGATTTAAATCTTGTAAAAGGAAGCCCCCAAGTACGAAGACGCTTTTTGGATATGGAACTTGGACAAATAGCTCCGGTCTATTTGTATGAATTAAGTCAATATCAAAAGGTACTCACGCAACGAAATCATTTACTTAAGAAGATGCAAGGGAATAGTAAAAATGAGGAAACGATGTTGGATGTATTTACACTTCAACTTATTGAGCATGGTGCAAAAATTTTGCGAAAACGTTTTGAGTTTTTGCATTTACTACAAGAATGGGCTGCTCCAATTCACCGCGGGATTAGCAGGGGATTAGAGGAGTTAGAAATTGTTTATAAACCAAGTGTAGATGTATCAGAATCAATGGATTTGTCGAAAATAAAAGAAGTATACTATGAAAGTTTTCAATCTGTGAAACAACGTGAAATTTTTCGTGGTACAACTTTACTAGGTCCTCATCGTGATGATTTACACTTCTTCGTTAATAGTAAAAATGTTCAAGTCTTTGGTTCACAAGGACAACAACGAACAACCGCACTATCCCTAAAATTGGCTGAAATTGAATTGATATACTCAGAGGTTAAGGAATATCCAATCCTTTTACTAGATGATGTGTTATCAGAATTAGATGATTATCGCCAATCGCATCTGCTAAATACAATTCAAGGAAAAGTACAAACCTTTGTGACGACGACGAGTGTCGACGGAATTGAACACGAAACATTGAAAGAAGCGAAAACAATTCATGTAACGAACGGCACGGTAGATTGTGAAATAGACAGGAAATAATTTCTGTTTAAATGGAAAAGTAGGTGATCTTTGTGTCAATGGAACAAAAGCAAATGCAGGAAAATGCATATGATGAAAGTCAGATCCAGGTGTTAGAAGGACTGGAAGCGGTTCGTAAGCGTCCTGGTATGTATATCGGTTCTACAAGTGGAAAAGGTCTTCATCACCTCGTATGGGAAATAGTTGATAACAGTATTGACGAAGCTTTAGCGGGATATTGTGATGAAATTAATGTCAGTATTGAAGAAGATAATAGTATTGTTGTAACAGATGATGGTCGTGGTATCCCAGTTGGTATTCAAGAGAAAATGGGACGTCCCGCTGTAGAAGTTATTATGACAGTACTCCATGCCGGTGGTAAATTTGGCGGTGGCGGTTATAAAGTCTCCGGTGGTTTGCATGGAGTAGGTGCATCTGTTGTAAATGCTTTATCAATAGAATTAGAGGTATTTGTACATCGAGATGGAAAAATACACTATCAAAAATATGAACGTGGGATCCCAGCTGCGGATTTAAAAGTAATAGGTGAAACTGATCGTACAGGAACGATCACACGCTTTAAGCCAGATGCAGAAATTTTTACAGAGACGACAGAATACGAATTTGATACATTAGCTACTCGTATGCGTGAGTTGGCGTTTTTAAATCGTAATATTAAATTAACAATTGAAGATAAGCGTGAACATAAGCAAAAGAAAGAATTCCATTATGAAGGTGGAATTAAATCATATGTTGAACATTTAAATCGTTCAAAACAACCGATTCATGAAGAACCTGTATATGTTGACGGTTCAAAAGATGGGATTCAGGTTGAGGTTGCTCTTCAATATAACGAAGGCTATACAAATCATATTTATTCATTTACGAATAATATTCATACGTATGAAGGCGGTACACATGAGGTAGGTTTTAAGACTGCTCTAACACGTGTAATTAACGATTATGGTCGTAAAAATAATATTTTAAAAGATGCGGATAGTAATTTAACTGGTGAAGATGTTCGTGAAGGTTTAACAGCAATCGTGTCAATTAAGCATCCAAATCCACAATTTGAAGGACAAACAAAGACGAAACTTGGAAATAGTGAAGCGAGAACGATTACAGAGTCTGTATTCTCAGAGGCGTTTGAAAAGTTCTTACTAGAAAATCCCAATGTTGCACGTAAAATTATAGATAAAGGGACTATGGCAGCGCGTGCACGTGTAGCGGCTAAAAAGGCGCGTGAACTAACGCGCCGAAAGAGTGCTCTAGAAGTTTCAAGTTTACCAGGGAAGCTAGCTGATTGTTCTTCTAAAGATCCAGCAATTAGCGAAATTTATATCGTGGAGGGTGACTCGGCGGGCGGATCTGCAAAACAAGGACGCGATCGTCATTTCCAAGCGATTTTACCACTGAAGGGTAAAATTATTAACGTTGAAAAGGCACGTTTAGATAAGATTTTATCAAATGATGAAGTTCGTACAATTATTACAGCAATAGGTACAAATATTGGTGGGGATTTTGATATTGAAAAAGCTCGATATCATAAAGTTATTATTATGACAGATGCCGATGTTGATGGTGCGCATATTCGTACCCTATTATTAACGTTCTTCTATCGTTATATGCGTCAAATCATTGAGTGTGGTTATATATATATCGCACAGCCACCGTTGTTTAAAGTACAACAAGGTAAAAAAATTCAATATGCTTATAACAATAAAGAACTTGAAAAAATACTAGCTGAATTACCAGCTCAACCTAAGCCTGGGATTCAGCGTTATAAAGGTCTAGGGGAAATGAATCCAACTCAGCTGTGGGAGACGACAATGGACCCAGAAGTACGTTCGTTACTTCAAGTTTCCCTTCAAGATGCAATTGAAGCGGATGAAACATTTGAAATTTTAATGGGTGATAAAGTAGAGCCGCGTCGTAACTTTATCCAAGAAAATGCAAAATACGTGAAAAACCTTGATATTTAAGTGAGTAATGACAGGAATCTAAGTATTCCTGTCTTCTACATATAAATCAATGTATGTGTAACGGAAATGTAAGAGGAGGTGCTCGTTGATGTCAGATAATCAACAACAAGCACGAATTCGAGAAATTAATATTAGTCATGAAATGCGTACCTCATTTTTAGATTACGCAATGAGTGTTATCGTGTCTCGTGCATTACCAGATGTTCGTGATGGATTAAAACCAGTTCATCGTAGGGTTTTATATGCGATGAATGATTTAGGAATTACAGCTGATAAAGCATATAAGAAGTCGGCGCGTATTGTCGGTGAAGTAATTGGTAAGTATCACCCGCACGGTGATGCAGCTGTTTATGAAACAATGGTACGTATGGCGCAAGATTTTAGTCAACGTTACATGCTTGTTGATGGACATGGTAATTTTGGTTCTGTTGATGGAGATTCAGCGGCGGCGATGCGTTATACAGAAGCAAGAATGTCTAAGATTTCTATGGAATTAATACGCGATATTACAAAGAATACAATTGATTATCAAGATAACTACGATGGTTCTGAAAGAGAACCAGTTGTATTACCAGCGCGTTTCCCTAACTTATTAGTCAATGGTACGACGGGTATTGCGGTTGGTATGGCAACAAACATTCCACCGCATCAACTTGGAGAAGTAATTGATGGTGTGTTGGCATTAAGTCATAACCCTGATATCACTATCGCGGAATTAATGGAATATATTCCTGGACCAGACTTCCCAACATCAGGTTTAATCTTAGGAAGAAGCGGAATTCGAAGAGCTTACGAGACAGGCCGTGGTTCTATTATAATTCGTGCTAAAGTTGAAATTGAAGAGAGAGCCAACGGTAAACAATCTATTATTGTAACTGAGCTACCTTATCAAGTTAACAAGGCACGTTTAATTGAAAAAATTGCAGAATTAGTTCGTGATAAGAAAATTGAAGGTATTACAGATTTACGTGATGAATCGGATCGAAATGGTATGCGCATTGTTATGGAAGTACGTCGCGATGCAAATGCAAATGTACTATTAAATAATCTTTATAAACATACAGCACTTCAAACGAGTTTCGGTATTAACATGTTGTCTCTTGTAAATGGAGAGCCACAAGTTCTAAATTTAAAACAAAATTTATATTATTATTTAGAGCACCAGAAGGTCGTGATCCGCAGACGTACTGCCTATGAGTTAGAGAAAGCAGAAGCGCGCGCTCATATTTTAGAAGGATTACGAATCGCTTTAGATCATCTTGATGAAGTCATTACGTTAATCCGTAGTTCAAAAACAGCTGATATTGCAAAACAAGGTTTAATGGAACGTTTCGGCTTAAGTGAGAAACAAGCACAGGCAATTTTAGATATGCGTCTGCAACGCTTAACTGGATTAGAACGTGAAAAAATCGAACAAGAATATCAAGACTTAATGAAGTTGATTGCAGAGTTAAAAGCAATTTTAGCAGATGAAGAGAAGGTTCTTGAAATCATTCGTGAGGAATTAACGGAGGTCAAAGAACGTTTTAATGATAAGAGAAGAACGGAAATTACAATTGGCGGTATGGAAGCTATAGAGGATGAAGATTTAATCCCAGAACAAAATATCGCAATTACACTTACTCATAATGGTTATATTAAGAGGTTACCGGCTTCTACGTACAAAACACAGAACCGTGGGGGACGTGGTGTACAAGGAATGGGTACGAATGATGATGACTTTGTTGAACATTTATTAACAACGTCTACTCATGATCATATTTTATTCTTCACAAACAAGGGTAAAGTATACCGTACAAAAGGATATGAAATTCCAGAGTATAGTCGTACGGCAAAAGGCATACCAATTATTAATCTATTAGGGGTAGATAAGGGTGAGTGGATCAACGCTATTATTCCAATTCGTGAATTTGGTGACGACCAGTTCTTATTCTTTACAACGAAACAAGGTATTTCTAAGAGAACGCCGCTCTCATCATTTGCAAATATACGTACGAACGGTTTAATTGCAATTTCGCTTCGTGAAGAAGATGAATTAATTTCTGTACGTTTAACATCTGGTGATAAAGATATTATCGTAGGGACGAGCAACGGTATGTTAATTCGCTTCAATGAACAGGATGTACGTTCTATGGGCCGTAATGCAGCTGGTGTAAAAGCTATTACACTAGGCGAAGAGGACCAAGTAGTAGGTATGGAAATTGTTGAAGAGGATACGAATGTCTTAATCGTAACGAAGAACGGGTATGGTAAGCGTACGCCGGTTGAAGAGTATCGACTACAGAGTCGTGGTGGTAAAGGTCTGAAGACTTGTAACATTACAGACAAGAACGGTAAATTAGTAGCAGTTAAGTCTGTAACAGGTGAAGAAGACATTATGTTAATTACAGTAGCGGGTGTTATTATTCGTATGCCAGTTGATCAAATCTCTCAAATGGGGCGTAATACACAAGGTGTTCGTCTAATTCGATTAGGGGATGAGCAAGAGGTAGCGACAGTAGCAAAAGCACAAAAGGATGAAGAAGAAGAAGAAATTAGCGAAGAGGTTTCTTCTGAAGAATAAGAGTGGGGATTTCTCCCCCTCTTATTTTTTTATAATAATACTTGCATAGCAATAGGGAAGTGTATATAATAGGCAGAGTCAGCAAATGAGAGATACAAGTTATCGAAAAAAACTTGTTGACGAAAATAATATACTATGATATATTATGAAAGTCGCTGAAACGCGATG
>NZ_JAFEMR010000025.1:0-68884 GCF_016892495.1 Bacillus sp. RIT 809
CATTTTCGCGGAAGTAGTTCAGTGGTAGAATACAACCTTGCCAAGGTTGGGGTCGCGGGTTCGAATCCCGTCTTCCGCTTAATTACTAAGGGGCCTTAGCTCAGCTGGGAGAGCGCCTGCCTTGCACGCAGGAGGTCAGCGGTTCGATCCCGCTAGGCTCCATATAAATAGGGAAAGCTTACATCAAATGATGTAAGCTTTTTTTGTGTTTAAATTCCATTCCAAAAGGCAACTTTTCCATATATCGTTTAAAATGAAAAAAGGGGATTGAATAAGGGGGAGGTAATTATGAAAGTTGTCATTGCATCGGATTCATATAAAGAAAGCTTGAAAGCTATAGAGGTATGTGAAGCTATTGAAAGAGGCTTTGCAGCAATTTTTCCTAAAGCAGAGTATGTTAAAATACCAATTGGAGATGGAGGCGAAGGAACGGTTGAAGCTCTTGTTGGTGCTACAATGGGGAGAATTATATCACTTAATGTGACAGGGCCGCTTGGAGAGAGCGTGCAAGCCTTTTATGGTATGTCTAAAGATAAGAAGACAGCATTTATTGAAATGGCGGCAGCATCAGGATTACAACACGTTCCAACTGAAAAGAGAAACCCACTTATTACAACGACAAAAGGGACAGGCGAACTTATATTACATGCATTAGATCAAGGAGCCAAACACATTATTTTAGGGCTTGGAGGAAGTGCTACAAATGATGGTGGGGCTGGTATGCTATCTGCCTTAGGCGCAAGATTTATAAATAAGAAAGGTGAGGTAATAGAACCCTCTGGAGGGACATTGCATTGGATAACCACTGTTGACCTTTCTAGGATTGATTCACGCCTAGAGGATATAAAGTTAGAAGCAGCATGTGATGTAGATAACCCTTTAGTTGGACTGAGCGGGGCGTCTTTTGTATTTGCGAGACAAAAAGGTGCGAATGTAGAGATGATGAAAGAGCTAGATGAGAATTTAAAACATTATGCTAATATACTTAAACAACATGTGTCTTTTGATGTATCTGAGATACCGGGTGCGGGGGCAGCTGGAGGAATGGGAGCTGCTGTCGTTGCAGTGCTAAAGGGACAGCTAAGAAAAGGGATTGAAATTGTATTAGATTACACAAATTTTGATAAGTGTATAGAGGGTGCCGATCTTATTGTAACTGGTGAGGGAAGAATAGATGAACAAACAGCTTATGGAAAAGCTCCTGTTGGTGTCGCGAAGCGGGCGAAATGTCGTCATATCCCTGTAATTGCTATTGGTGGATCTGTATCTCCGAACTATGCAATTGTTTATGAAAAGGGAATTGATGCAGTGTTTAGTATTACAGCTAGTCCAATGACATTAGAAGAAGCATATAAAGCGGCAGAAGAGAATATCGAAATGACAGCAAAAAATATTGCAGCAGTGTGGAAACTAGCATCAGAAAAACGCTCCTAAATGTAGAAGCGTTTTTTAAATCCAGTTATTTGAGGATATTTTGTGTAATTCTAGGTGGTGATGGAGAAAAGAACTGATAAAAATATCAGCTGATAGAAAAGTTAGTTGGTTCATTAAGTTAACTTTATACATCGAATAGTTTAAAAATTGGGATTCTAACGTAAATATAAGTGAATAAAATGTATATCCATGCAGAAAAATGTCGAGTTGAGTCAGACTATATAAAAGATTTAAAATATTTAGTGAAGGCATAAAAGGGGGATACTATCTATGAAAAAAGAAATCTCAGTTATTGGAGTTCCAATGGATTTAGGACAGATGCGTCGCGGGGTTGATATGGGACCAAGCGCGATCCGTTATGCAGGGGTAATTGAAAGAATCGAAGAAATTGGATATAACGTAAAAGATATGGGAGATATATGTATAGAGAGAGAAAAAGAAATAGCTGAAAATACAAAATTAAGAAACCTTACACAAGTTGCAACTGTATGTAATGAATTAGCAAGTAAGGTTGATCATATTATAGAAGAAGGTCGTTTTCCACTTGTATTGGGTGGCGATCATAGTATTGCTATCGGTACGTTAGCTGGTGTAGCGAAACATTATAAAAATTTAGGTGTTATTTGGTATGATGCACACGGTGATTTAAATACAGAAGAGACTTCACCATCTGGAAATATTCATGGTATGTCACTTGCTGCAAGTTTAGGATATGGGCATTCTTCACTTGTAGACTTATATGGGGCATATCCAAAGGTGAAGAAAGAGAACGTTGTAATTATCGGTGCACGTGCATTAGATGAAGGAGAAAAAGACTTTATTCGTGAAGAAGGCATTAAAGTATTCTCAATGCATGAAATTGATCGTATGGGTATGACGGCTGTTATGGAAGAAACAATTGCGTATTTATCTCATACTGATGGTGTTCATTTATCATTAGACTTAGATGGGCTTGATCCTCATGACGCACCAGGAGTTGGAACACCTGTAATTGGTGGTCTATCTTATCGCGAAAGCCACTTAGCGATGGAGATGTTAGCAGAAGCCGATATTGTTACATCTGCTGAATTTGTTGAAGTAAATACAATTTTAGATGAGAGAAACAGAACAGCAACAACAGCGGTTGCTTTAATGGGTTCTTTATTCGGTGAAAAACTGAAATGAATGTAAGAAAAGCAACTGTGAAGTTGCTTTTTTTATTGGAAAATAGGCGTATAATAACTTGTATTACACTGTGGGATAAGAAAGTTTGACATCTTACCAATTTAAGCTAAGGGGGCGTTTGTAATTGTCGTTTGTTTCATGTATGGTATAATTAACTAGTTGTTGGAAATACATACAGATAGAGCATAAAATAATATTTCAATATATGGATAGAATTGCTCGTAAGTAGGAGGAAGGGTTAGCATGCCTTTTGAAGATACGACCATTTTGAAATATCTTAGTACGGCATTAGATATTGCTGTTGTATGGTTTATTATATATAAGCTAATTCTTATAATCCGGGGCACGAAGGCTGTTCAACTTTTAAAAGGTATTACAGTTATTATTGTCGTCCGGATGATCAGTATTTTACTTGAATTGCGTACGCTATATTGGCTAACGGAACAAGTATTAACGTGGGGATTCTTAGCTGTTATTATTATCTTTCAGCCAGAATTACGAAGAGCACTTGAGCAGCTAGGACGAGGCAGCTTGTTTTCACGTGTAGGAACTCACGAGGACGATGAACCTGAAATTGTTGCAACAGCGATAGCGAAAGCAACGGAATATATGGGAAAACGTAGAATTGGTGCATTAATTACGTTGTCAAAAGAGACTGGGATGGGTGACTATGTGGAAACGGGTATTCCGCTGAATGCAAATGTTTCATCAGAATTACTCATTAATATTTTTATCCCTAATACGCCTCTTCATGATGGAGCAGTAATTATGCAGGGAAGTACAATTAAAGCAGCAGCATGTTATCTTCCGCTATCAGAAAGTCCGTTTATTTCTAAGGAGTTAGGAACAAGGCATCGTGCTGCAATGGGAGTTAGTGAAGTTACTGATAGTATTACAGTAGTTGTGTCGGAAGAAACGGGTCAAATTTCTTTAACGAAAAACGGTGAGTTACATCGTGATTTGAAGACAGAACAGCTGAAGGATATGTTGTTAACAGAATTTAGTGGGAATGAAAAAACGACTTCTTCGTCTTTATGGAATTGGAGGAGAAAGCATCATGGATAAGTTAATGGAGAATAATTGGTTTTTAAAAGGAATCTCATTACTATTGGCGTGTATGCTTTTTATGTCAGCAACTTTAACTGAAAAAAATACAACATCAAGTATATTACCTTTCGTAAATGAATCGAAAGAAACATTAACTGATTATCCCATTACCCTTAAATATGATGAAGAAAAGTATATTGTAAGTGGTATTCCACAAGGTGGAGTCAAGGTGAAGTTAGAAGGGCCAAAAGCAGCGGTTGCTACAGCAAAAGCAAAAAGCCAATTTAATATACCTGTTGATTTGCGGGATCGTCCAGAAGGAACTTATGAAGTTTCTTTAAAAGCAAATGGTCTCCCAGATGATGTAAAAGGGATAGTTCAACCAGCAACAATTAAAGTCACTCTTCACGAAAAAGCTAAAAAATATGTTCATGTAGATTTAAAATTATCAAATGAAGATCAGATGCCAGCAGGTGCTACTATTGAGAAATCAAGTATTAAGCCCGACACTGTTGAAGTCGTTGGAACAAAAGAAGAAATAGAAAGTATCTCATCGGCTAAGGCATATATCGACTTAAAAGGCGTTAATAAAACTGTTACAAAAACAGCAGACGTTACATTATACAATAAAGAAGGAAAACGTTTAAATGTAAAAACAAATCCATCTAAAATAAGTGTAACGGTGAATGTAGCGACACAAGCTACAGCAAATAACGTCGAAAAAACAGTTCCTTTAACATATTCGAAAAAAGGGAATTTACCAGAAGGTTTAGCTGTTACAAATATTAGTGTTGAACCAAAAGAAGTAACGATAGCAGGTCCAAAAGACATTTTGGATAATATACAATCTATAGAGGGGGTCGAGGTAGATCTTAGTCAATTGACGGATTCTACAACATTCGATGCCTCTGTTTTATTGCCAAAAGGTGTAACAAGTGCAAAACCAAATCAAGTGAAGGTTTCCGTAGGGGTACAAAAGGTAAAACAAACGAAAAGTAAAACTATTGATGGTATCCCGATTCAAAAAAATGGAATTCCGAATGATGTTACTGCTCAGCTACTTTCGCCACAAGATGGAAAGATAAGCGTTGATATTTCAGGAGAAGCAAGTATAGTAGATAAAATAACAGCAGCTCAAATAACAGCAGCGATTAATCTGCAAAATGTATCTCCGGGGACGAAGGATGTTTCTATTCAAGTGAGCGGTCCTGGTAATATTTCGATAGAAGCAAAACAAAAAAGTGCTAAAGTCACAATTGTGAAGAAAGAAAAGCCGGATAAAGAAGTACAAGGTAATATTGAACCACCAGATTCAAAAAACAATCAAGAAAATCAAACTGAAAAACCAAAAAATCCTGAACCGGATCCAGAAAAGGATCAGGAAAAAGATAAAAATAAAGAACAAGAAAAAGATAAAGAACAAGACAAAGAAAAAGACAAAGAAAACGGCCAAGAACCAACAGTAGATAATCAAAAAGAGCACGAAAAAGGAGCGAATAATAATGGGTAAATATTTTGGTACAGACGGAGTACGCGGGGTTGCAAATAAGGAATTAACACCTGAATTAGCATTCAAAATTGGACGTTTTGGCGGCTATGTATTAACAAAAGATACAGATCGTCCAAAAGTAATTATTGGTCGTGATACACGTGTATCTGGACATATGTTAGAAGGAGCTTTAGTAGCAGGTCTATTATCAACTGGAGCAGAAGTAATGCGTCTTGGTGTTATTTCTACACCAGGTGTGGCTTATTTAACAAAAGCTTTAGATGCACAAGCGGGTGTTATGATTTCTGCATCTCATAATCCAGTACAAGATAACGGAATTAAGTTCTTCGGTTCAGATGGTTTCAAATTAACAGATGAGCAAGAAGCAGAAATTGAAGCATTATTAGACAAAGAAGTTGACGAGTTACCACGTCCAACAGGTACTAACCTTGGCCAAGTGAGTGATTACTTTGAAGGTGGACAAAAATATTTACAATACATTAAACAAACTGTAGAGGAAGATTTCTCTGGTTTACATATCGCTTTAGATTGCGCACACGGTGCGACTTCTTCTTTAGCTCCATACTTATTTGCAGACTTAGAAGCTGATATTTCAACGATGGGAACTTCTCCAAACGGTATGAATATTAACGAAGGCGTAGGATCTACACATCCAGAAGTCTTAGCTGAATTAGTAAAAGAAAAAGGTGCGGATATCGGACTTGCTTTTGATGGTGATGGCGACCGTTTAATCGCTGTAGATGAAAAAGGAAACATCGTTGATGGCGATCAAATTATGTTTATTTGCGCGAAGTATATGAAAGAAACTGGTCAATTAAAACATAATACAGTTGTTTCAACAGTTATGAGTAACTTAGGTTTCTACAAAGCACTTGAAGCAAACAGTATTACAAGTGATAAAACAGCAGTTGGTGACCGCTACGTAATGGAAGAAATGAAGCGTGGTGGATATAACCTGGGTGGAGAACAATCAGGTCACATTATCTTACTTGATTACATTACAACTGGTGATGGAATGTTAAGTGCGCTTCAACTTGTAAACATCATGAAAATGACGAAAAAGCCATTATCTGAACTTGCAGGTGAGATGACAAAATTCCCACAATTACTAGTAAACGTTCGTGTAACAGATAAAAAACTAGCATTAGAAAATGAAAAAATTAAAGAAATTATTCGTGTTGTAGAGGAAGAAATGAACGGAGACGGTCGTATTCTTGTTCGTCCATCTGGAACAGAACCACTTATTCGTGTAATGGCAGAAGCACCGACACAAGAAATTTGTGATGGGTATGTACATCGTATTGTAGAAGTTGTGAAAGCTGAAGTTGGCGTTGAATAATTAGCCGATTTTATTTAAAAGGAGCACAAAAAGTGCTCCTTTTTCATATGTTTTATAGACAATGAAAAAAATTTCATTGACGATTTATATTGTTTGTTATAAGATGGTCTTGTTCTTTTTCTCAAAGGAAATATTGTAAATTATAAAAGCGCCAGAACTACAAGTAGTGTAGTTGACGAGGTGGAGTTTATCGAGATTTCGGCGGATGACTCCCGGTTGTTCATCACAACCGCAAACTTTTACTTAAAACATTAAGGTGACTTAGTGGACAAAGGTGAAAGTGTGATGAGAGAAGAGGAACGGATGAATACTAGCTGTATAAGTATATACGGACTTTAACCCAATCGAGAGGAAGGTGAAAGCCGTTACAAGCTTACAGGGCTAGCAATATGTAATCCGTTTTTTAGTATAAATAAAAATGGTATCGGACTATGTCGTTACATGTTCGCAGAGCAGTGTAAGCATTTGTAACGGCGACTAAACATGTGTGGAATCGTAGGATTTATTGGAGAGCAAGATGCAAAGGAAATTTTATTAAAAGGTTTAGAAAAGCTAGAATATCGCGGATATGATTCAGCAGGTATTGCAGTACAAGCAGAGAACGGTGTTATTGTATACAAAGAAAAAGGCCGTATCGCAAAACTTCGCGAAGTCGTAGAAGAGAATGTAGCAGCAAGCGTGGGAATCGGTCACACACGCTGGGCTACACATGGTGTTCCAAGCAAACTAAATGCGCATCCGCATCAAAGTACATCAAAACGCTTTACACTAGTTCATAACGGTGTAATTGAAAACTATGAGTTAGTGAAAAAGGAATATTTACAAGATGTAACGTTCGTAAGTGAAACAGATACAGAAATTATCGTGCAGCTTATGGAACAACAAGTAAGTACAGGACTAAGTGTAGAAGACGCGTTCCGTCAAACGTTATCTCTTTTACATGGTTCTTACGCAATTGGACTACTTGATGCTGAAAATCCAAACATGATTTATGTTGCTAAAAACAAAAGCCCGCTATTAGTAGGTGTTGGTGACAACTTTAATGTTGTGGCGAGCGACGCTATGGCGATGTTACAAGTTACAGATCAATTTATCGAGTTAATGGATAAAGAAATCGTAATTGTAACAAAAGAAAGCATTACAATTAAAAACTTACAAGGTGAAACGATTGAACGTGCACCGTTTACAGCGGAATTAGATGCAAGTGATATTGAAAAAGGAACGTATCCTCATTTCATGCTAAAAGAAATCGATGAGCAACCACTTGTAATCCGTAATATTATTCAAAAGTATCAAGGTGAAAATGGCGAGATTGAACTGGATGCAGATATCCGTAACGCAATTTTAGATAGCGATCGCATTTACATCATTGCATGCGGAACAAGTTATCATGCAGGTCTTGTTGGAAAGCAATTCATTGAGAAATTTGCGAAAGTACCAGTTGAAGTACACGTAGCAAGTGAATTCTCTTATAACATGCCATTATTAACAGAAAGACCATTCTTTATTTACATTTCACAAAGTGGTGAAACAGCTGATAGCCGTGCAGTACTTGTGCAAACAAATGAAATGGGTCATAAAGCATTAACGATTACAAATGTACCTGGTTCTACGCTTTCTCGTGAAGCTGATTATACACTTCCGTTATATGCGGGACCGGAAATCGCAGTTGCATCGACGAAAGCATACACAGCACAGCTTGCAGTACTTTCAATCTTAGCAGCTGACATTGCAAAAGCGAAAGGTGAAGTTCTTGATTTCGATTTAACACACGAATTAGGACTTGTAGCAAATGCAATGGTAGTACTTTGTGATCAAAAAGAAGAAATGGACGCATTAGCAAAACAATTTTTAGCAACAACGCGTAACTGCTTCTTCATCGGACGTAGCGTAGACTTCTTCGTAGGTTTAGAAGGTGCGTTAAAACTAAAAGAAATCTCTTACATCCAAGCAGAAGGATTTGCTGGAGGAGAATTAAAACACGGTACAATCGCTTTAATCGAAAACGGTACACCAGTTATCGCACTTGCTACACAAGAGCACGTAAACCTTGGAATTCGTGGTAACGTGAAAGAAGTAGTAGCACGCGGAGCTAACCCATGTATCATCTCAATGAAAGGCTTAGAAATGGAAGGTGACAGCTTCATATTACCAGCTGTACACGAAGCACTAGCACCGCTAGTAGCAGTAATTCCATTACAACTTATTTCATACTACGCAGCACTTCACCGCGAATGTGATGTTGATAAGCCACGTAACTTAGCTAAGTCTGTTACGGTTGAGTAGGAAATTGGTAGAGTAACTAGTTTATTGTGGATTTAAAATAAAGTTGTGAAGCTTTGCCCCTTTGGATATTTTTATCTAAAGGGGTGTTTTTGTGTCGAAAAGAAAAAGAACAACTAAAATCGATAAGTGGCTTAAAGAGGGTAGTGAAGCAGATTATCAGCCTTGGCTTAAAATTTAAAGTGTTTCCTCATTAGGGTGTTCAACAAGATTAAAAGGTATAAAGACCGCCAGACAACAGGAATTTTTATCAGATTTGGAACGGAACTACTTTCATTTAACTGAATTTTCCGTTATCGTTTAGATATTCGTGAACAATTTCCTTTATTACCACAAGAAGAGGCGATTATTATTGCTGAAGAGCTTGGGATTAAACACCCAGCTGATCCAATTATTATGACAACGAACTTTTTATTAACAGTTAGTAAAGGTTGGGGTATTACAGTGGTGAAAGCTAAACACAGTTCTAAAGGGTTCAGCATATGGCAGAGGTTTTATCCCGCTATTTGCGGGCAGTAAGACTCCCCGAAATTCGGCGAATGCGAGGAAGTTAGGTGGGAGTCGGGCTGCCCGTAAAAACCCGATTGGTGGGGGCTAATAATCAGTGGGTGATGGAAACCACCCCCACTGATTAAAGTTTCACTTTATTGAACAAATTAGATTACTAGATATTACGAGGGGGATTAATGAAAGTGAAAGAAAAAACATATTTAAGTATAGAAGAGATTATTTCGTTACCAACCGTATCAAGTACAAACATAAGTGATGATGGCAAGAATGTAGCATTTGTTAAGAAGATGACTAACTGGAAAGACAATACATATAGGAATCATGTATGGATATATGAAAAAGATAAGGGGAAGAGTTACCCATTAACAAATGGGGATATAGATAGTGCATGTCCATTATGGTCTCCAAATTCTAGGAACATTGCATACCTTAGCCCTGTTGGTAATGGGAAAAATCAGATCTTTGTTAAGTCGATAGATGGTTATGGCGTGGTTCAAATTACTGATGAGAAAGAAGGGGTCAGTAATTTTAAATGGGAGCCTACTGGCAAGGGTTTTTATTATGTTGCGCAGTCAAAAGAATGCGAGGAGATAAAGAAACGTAAGGAACTATATGGAGATTTTCAACATATAGGTAAGGAACACCAGAATAATTGTTTATACTACATTGAAATAGAAAAAGTGATACAAAATGATAAAGGGGAACGAGAAATTAGCGGTGTTTATCAATTAACGGAGGGTAAGGATTTTTATATACATAACTTTGATATTTCAAATGATGGGACAAAGGTTGTATTTATGGCTACACCAAGCCTAAACGATCATATGAATGGTGATCTATACATAGTAGATGTTGAAGCTGAGGAACTAAAAAAGATGAATGTAGATAAGTTGTTGGGCGGGAGCGTTTGCTTTTCTCCTGAGGGCAGCAAAATATGTTACTCAGCAAGTATAAGAGAGAAGGATTACTATAGAAACCATATACAAGACAGTACATTAGAGATATATGATATGAATACTGGAGAGGCAATTCAGCCTCTAACAGATTTTGATAGTACGGTTATGCCATTACAGTGGACAGCTAAGGGGATTTTAATTAGATGGCAGGATAAAACGAATTACCTTATTGGATTGCTATGTGAGGATGGCACTGTGGAAATGTTAAGTGACAAAGTAGATGGCTTTATAATGGATGCTTCTATAACAAGGGATGGAAATCATATATCCTATAATAAGGCTATAACAAATGAGACCTTTGAAATCTATTTAGACGATAAAAAAATAACGAATGAAAATAGCTTTTTCGAAGGAAAGCTTAAAAGCAATAGGGAAATAATCTCATGGAAAAGTAGTGATGGTCTTGAAATAGAGGGTGTTTTATCAACCCCAGTAGAGTTTGATGCAAATAAAAAATATCCCTTATTAGTGGTAATCCATGGTGGTCCGGCTTGGGCATCCTTTCCAATATTTTCAGATTGTTTTAATGAGAAATATCCTATTGAACAGTTTATCGAAAAAGGTTTTATCGTTTTAGAACCAAACTACAGGGGAAGTTCTGGTTATGGTAATGAATTCTTAAAAGCAAACTATAGAAAACAGGGAATTGCTGACTACGATGATGTTATATCTGGAGTGGATAAACTAGTTGAGCAAGGGATTGCAGATAAAGATAGAGTAGGGATTATGGGATGGAGCAACGGGGGATATATATCAGCTTTCTGTTCTACATTTAGTAGTAGGTTTAAAGCTATTTCAGTAGGAGGCGGAATTACTAACTGGAGTACCCATTATGTAAATACCGATATCCCTTACTTCATTAGGATGCATTTAGGAAATAATCCATGGAATGATCCAGAGATATATAGGAAAATATCGCCAATGACATATATTAAATCAGCATGTACGCCTACCTTAATTCAACATGGCGAAAAGGATGCAAGGATTCCAACTTCCAATGCATATGAGCTATATGAAGGATTAAGGGATATGGAAGTTGATACAGAATTAATTATTTTTAAAGGAATGGCATATAGTTCTGACCAGCCAGGAATTCATGTGGCTATTATGAAGCAGAATTTGATGTGGTTTTCACACTATATTCTAGGAGAAAGTATGAAAGATTTTAGGGCTTTATAATGGATATTCTCACAGGATATATAAGGATGAAACAGTCGTCATAAGGAAGCTTTTTTCATATTTAGCTTGTGATTGTAGCTCTTGCTTCTGGTTCATCTGCAAGTATACGTATTATTAGATTTTCAGATAGCCCAACGTTATAAGGTAAATTGTAACGTTTATATAAATATAAATTACTTCTATAGATAAATTTGTATTATATCAAATTGTGAATAGTTTAGGTGATTTATTGTATATCAAAAAACCGAAATCTGATTATAGATTTCGGTTTCGGTTTATCCCGCTATTTGCGGGCAGTAAAACTCCCACCTCAAAATTCGGCTGGAGCAAAGAAGTTAGGTGGGAGTCGGGCTGCCCGTAAAAGCCCGATTGGTGAGGGCTAATAATCAGTGGGGGAAGAACAAAACCCCCCACTGATTAAAGTTTCACTTTATTTGAGAAAATGATCGTGTTTCTTATTATTTGATATTTAAAAGATGAACTGTTCTTATGCAGTTTTACTTAATTTATATGCTTCACGGTTATTTTTTTTGAAAAGTTTTGGGAAAACATAACCATCTAATCCAATACGTCCAGCATTCTGTCCTGCAACTAAAATGAACATAGTTAAAATAAGCAGGTTTGGGTTTACACTAACAGTTCCGCTTAATAAAAATGAAAGATTCATTATGATTCCGAAAAATGCAGCTGTTTTTGTTAATCCACCTAAAATCAAACCTAGACCTACTAAAATTTCTCCCCATTGGACTAAAAAGCTAAATAGGTCTGCGTTCGGAAGAACAAAATGTTGAAGGAAATCTGCCCACCAGCCTTGTACTGCAGGGTGACTACCTGATGCTTGAGCGATAGCGCCTTTTAGAAAACCACTTGCGTCAAAAGATTGTCCAAAAACTTTTCCTATTCCGGCAGCGAGCCATGCATATCCTATGTAAAGTCGTAAAAATAATAATAAGAAAGTAGCACGTTTATCAGTTCTTAAAAAATTGATAACCATTGAAATCCCTCCAATGTATTGTATTTACATGTTTATTATATATCCATTGTGAATAAATTCACAATGGATATAATGTGAACAAAAATTATGATTTTTTATTTGTACATAAAGTATTTAGAAATTTATTTTTTTGAGGGTGAACAATAAATGAAAGACGGGAGCTCTCCACTAAAATAGATAGCTCCCATAGTAAATAGATTAATGCACGTTTTTTAACTATTTACTATTAGTTTATCTTATCTTTTCCTTATTATTTCTCTGGTTTTATATAAGGAACTACTTGTGCAGTAGCTCCTACAGAGGCACCACGAATAAAGTCTTGGTTTTCTAACGCCTTAAAGTTTTCTGTTTTCCCAGTTAGCATAACACCTGAAATTTTCACTTGATCAAATGGTTTGTTTTTGTTTGACTTTAAAAACTTCTGAATGTCTTCATCATGTCCATCGTCATCGTATTGTTTAAGTGAATCAACGAACTCTTTGTACGCTTCTTCAGGTTTTTTTTCGGGGTTGAATCCGTAAACTGGCATACCAGCAGGACCTTTGCTTTCATCTCTGATTGGTGATGTCATATATAGCCATACAATGTTTAAGTTGTCTGGAATTTTTTCTTTAATTTCTTGTAGTGTGTAGGGTTGATGGAATGAGAGAGCAACTTCCGCAACATAGTTGTTCATTTGTGAAACTTCGCCTAATTCATTTTTGACACCATCATGATATTCTTTAATAGCTGGATTATAAAATGTCGCGAATTTATTTTTAGTTTGTTTATCGTACTCATAGAACTCTGTATCGGACCAATAAAAGCCGGGTGTTAATTCGTTGGTATCAATGTTGGTACGGAGCCAACCATAGGAACTTGTTAATGTGTTCCATGGGACTACGTAACCATTAATATTTTTAGAACGATTTGATATAATATTGCCTCCAAACATAGATGAATTACTCGTTACTTGAGAATCGATTTGCACATTCGGTTCTGCAATTGCGTTATGTAAAAAGAGCCGTTCGTGAAGCTTCGTAGAGCTTTTCGCTGCAAAATAATTGCCAACTTTATAAATTATAGGGATAAGCATGATTACAACGATTATAGAAGTAATAATGATTTTGAGTAATTGTTTCCTTTTCGCTTTTTTTAACGCATCTTTTAAAGAAGTGTCCATTAAGTTTTTCCTCCTACTGTAGAATGAATTGTTTTACGTGCGCGATGTAATTTTTGTTTGACACTGTTCACTTGAATATCTAATATTAGAGCGATTTCTTCATATGAAAAGTTGTAATAGTACTTTAAAAAGAAGGCTTCTTTATATTCTAGTTTTATATCTTTTAATAGATAGAAAATCTCATCTTTATTTAAAACAGCATCCAATTCTCGGTCTGTATATTGTAATTTTGAATAAATCTCTTCAGTTAAATAGATGTTTTGCTGCTCTTTTTTTCTCTTCAAGTCAATGTATTCGTTTAATGCGACTCTGAAAAACCATGGACGTATGTTACTCTCGGTTAAGTCATCTAGCAACGTATATACTTTATAGAAAGTATTTTGGATGATGTCTTCTGCGTCTTCTTTTATAGCCCCTTTCGCTAGTAATAGTTTGAACACTTCCTCTCCTAAACTGATAAGATAGGAGGTCAATATATTTTCTTTTCCCATCATTTTTCCTCCCTACACTTATACAACGAATAGGTAATCATAAATGTATACACTTAAATTAAAATATTTGTGTTTAATTGAGTTTATTATGTAAAAGCATTTTATAAATATTTTAGGGTGCGGATTTATTCGGCAGGTAAATATTGTATCTGCTTAATAAGGAAAATTTAAAAAATCTTTTGTGCGCTGTATATTGCCAGTTTATATCCAATTGTTTATACTTAAAACAAGAACAAATGTTTCGGTGTGGTATTTAATATGAAGTGGAGGAGAATGGTATTTTGGAGAAGAAAGACGTTAAATTGAAAAATAACCAGAATTCCTTATTTAAGAAATGGTTTAAAATCCTTATTTTTAAGAAATGGTTTAAAATCCTTACTTTTGTAGTAACTGCAATTATTGTACTTTTGATTTTTTTAAAAAGAACTAATATATTCGAAGTATTTCAGGCTATTGGAGGCTTAATTTATGAAAAGGCATTAGGGCCTTCATTAGATACATGGAAGACTATCGGAATGCTAAGCGCAATCTTTATCACAATGATACTATCATTTTATTTGATACGCGCATCTTATTTGGATTTAGACTATGCAAAAAAACGTAGTACAAGGTATATCTCGAGGTTTGTTTATTTTGTCAGTAATATATTTTTTGTTATATTTGAGGTTTTGATGTATGGAGTTTTGTTCATGTTTGTTTTTTACCAGTCATTTCCACAGAAGATATCGAATAATACCGCTGCAATAGAACTTTTTGGTAGACCAACTATTATAGGTCTCATAATCATGGTAATGGTATATTTCATTTGTGAGGCTATTTTAAAAGTTATTTTTAAAAAAATTTATGGTGATTTTATATTATTAGAGGAGCGAAAATGGAATCGAGATGGGATTGATGCGATTGCGAGTGCACTATTTATCGTCTCAATTGTTAGTTCATTGGTTAATTTATTTGTTAAAGACTATAAATTCACTGATACAGAAGTGCAATTGCTATTTGGTGTTTCTGTATTTTCAATTTCTTTGTATGTAATAAAATGTATTAAGAGTATCAACATTACATATTTAGAAAATAAGCAAAAGTGAAGAAGGTATCTCATTTCAGTGAGATACCTTCTTTTTAATCTTTCTTCAATCTTCGTGCAACACCATTCCCTAAAGACTGCAACCCTTGAACGAGAATGATTAAAATAAAGACCGTTGCATACATTACTTCAGGTTCGTAGCGTAAATGCCCAAATCGATATGCGAGATCACCAAGGCCTCCAGCACCTACAAGTCCGGCCATTGCTGTTGCACCGATTAAGCCAATCGTTGCGATTGTTAATCCGAGTACGAGAGATGGACGAGCTTCTTTAACCATGACGTGCCAAATGATTTTAATAGTAGAAACTCCCATCGCTTGATATGCTTCAATAACACCACGATCTACTTCTAGTAAAGCTGTCTCCATTAAACGTGCAATATAAGGGGCTGTGAAGACAACAAGTGGTACGATAACACCTTGCACGCCAATGGACGTTCCCATTAGAAACTTTGTAAAAGGTAAAATGAAGAATAATAGAATGATAAATGGAAGAGAACGAATGATATTAATAACTGTATTAAGAATAGGATAGATAATTTTATTTTCTCGCTGTCCACCAGGTCTCGTTAAAACAAGTGTGACACCGAGTGGTAATGCAATAAGGATAGATATAAGTAGTGAAATAGATGTCATTTGAAATGTTTGAATTGTTGCTTCCCATATTACGTTACCCCACTCATCCAAAAAGGACTTGTTTCCCATAATCTGTTCTACCTCCTTCTACGATAATTCCTTGTTCTTGTAAAAATGATAAGGCACGGTGTACTTCACTTTTTTCACCTTGTATATGAACGACCAGTTTTCCATATGCCTCATGTTTTAACTGCGTAATATTGCCTGATAAAATATTAGGATATACGTGGAAACGTTTTGTAGCGATAGCTAACGCGGGTTCTCCTGAAGCGGTTCCTATAAATGAAAGTGTTACGATTTCTCCAGTACTTTGTAGTTCTTTCTGTACCTCTTCTGGAATTTTAGCTGCAAATGCGCTATTTACAAATTTCTTCGTTGTTACATGTTGTGGGTTTGTAAAAATGTCCTTCACTGTTCCACTTTCAACGACAGATCCATGTTCCATTACAGCAACTTGGTCACAAATACGCTGGATGACATTCATTTCGTGTGTAATTAGCAAAATCGTAATTCCGATTTCTTCGTTGATCTTTAATAATAAATCAAGAATAGAATCGGTCGTTTCCGGATCTAATGCGCTTGTTGCTTCATCACTTAATAAAACTTCAGGCTCATGAGATAGTGCGCGAGCGATCGCTACACGCTGTTTTTGACCACCAGAAAGTTCACTTGGATAGGCATCTTTTCTATTGAAAAGATCAACAATACGTAAATACTTTTCTACCCTTTTTTCAATTTCATTTTTGGGAAGACCAGATAGACGTAAGGGTAGTGCGATGTTTTCATAAACGGTAACGGTTTTAAGTAAATTGAATCCTTGAAAAATCATGCCGATCTTTTGTCTCGCTTTTGCGAGTTCTTTTGTCGATAAGGTTGTTAAATCTTGTTCGTTTACAATGATATTTCCTGTCGTTGGTTTTTCTAATAAATTTACACAGCGAATTAATGTACTTTTACCAGCGCCGCTATATCCGATGATTCCAAATACTTCGCCCTTTTTTACTTTAAGGGAAGTTGGTTTAAGGGCCTCAACATTCCCTTTTTTTGTTGTAAATACTTTGGAGACGTTTTTTAATTCAATCATTATAGTCAGCTCCTACCAAGACGGTAAAATAGAACCATCGAATTTTTTCTCAATGAAATCTTTTACTTCTTTAGATTGATAAGCTTTCTTTAATTTATTTACAACTGCATCATCTTTATTTTCAGTACGAACAACGACCCAGTTCACATATGGTGAATCTTTTCCTTCGCGGAAAATAGAATCTTTCGCTGGACTTAATTTTGCACCTAATGCAAAGTTTGTATTAATCGCAGCTGCCTTCACTTCACTTAGCTGCGTTGGTAATTGAGATGCCTCTAATTCAACAATCTTTAAATTTTTCGGATTTTCAATTACATCTTTTGCAGTCGCTTTTTCCGTAGCCTTTGGATCAACTTTTAAAACTCCTGCTTTTTCAAATAGCTTTAAAGCACGCAGCTCATTTGTTGGGTCATTTGGGACAGCAATTGCGTCACCCTCTTTTAATTCTTTTACATCTTTTAAGTTTTTAGAGTATATACCCATAGGGAATGTTACTGTGGAAAATACTTCAGTTAATTTCATATTACGTTCAGCTTTAAATACGTCTAAATAAGATTTGGTTTGATAGCTATTTACATCGAGGCTTTTTTCATCTAAAGATACGTTTGGTGCTACATAATCATTAAATACCTTTACATCGATTTGGAGGCCATCTTTTGCTGCAACTTCTTTCACCTTTTCAAAAATTTGTTCATGCGGTCCACCTGTTACACCAACGGTAATCTTTTTCTCATCTAATGCTTTTACCTCTTTATCAGAATTAGCACCACATGCGCCTAACAATAATACAGCTCCACTTACAATACTTACTAATACCTTTTTCATCTATAATTCCCCCTTAATATACGTTCCAAAATAAAAAGCACCTCTCAAAAATAAGAGAGGTGCCGAATAGACGAAATAGGTTCCTCTCTTATCTTCCAAAACGAAAATCGTTCTGCAGGAATTAGCACCTTAGCTTATACATTATAAGCTCGGTTGCCGGGCATCATCGGGCCAGTCCCTCCGCCACTCTTGATAAGAGTATGTGTATTTAGTTTTTAAATATGGTACTAATAGTAAATCTTACAAAAGGAATTGTCAATGTTATTTTCTGAATATATTTTATTTTAAGGTAATGGAAACATTCCCTTTTTTATGTCCGGTCTCTACGTACGTATGAGCCTCTGAAATTTCTTCTAACGGGTAAGTTTTATCAATAACTGGCTTTAATTTTTCTTCTTCCGTTAGCATTTTTAGTAGAAGCATATCTTCTTTGCTCACTTTTGCCATCATTCCATTAACAGATACATATTTTCCATTGGGCGTTAATACTTTTTGACAAAGGGATTTTTTAATTTTTCCAACTGCATCAAATATAATATCGTAGCGTTCAGCTCGCCTTTTAAAATCTTCTTTCGTATAATCAATTACGTGATTAGCTCCTAAAGATTGCACTAGCTCAAAATTTGAATTACTACAAACAGCTGTAACAGTCGCGCCGAAATATTTAGCAAGTTGTACAGCGGCAGTACCTACTGATCCGGAGGCGCCATATATAAGTACTTGCTGTCCTTTTTTTATGTGTCCTTTTCTCAAAAAATGTAATGCTGAAGTTCCGCCGAAAGGAATAACTGCAGCTTCCTCATACGTCACATTGGTAGGTTTTAATGATATCAATCCGCTTTCATGTACACATGTATATTCTGCATAACCACCGACATTAAGCTCTGTTAATGCGAAAACTTGGTCTCCTTTTTTAAATTGAGTTACATCTGTTCCTATTTCTTCGATTTCACCAGATAGCTCCACGCCGAGTATAGGTTTTCTTGGTTTTTTAAAACCTAATATAATCCGCATAGGAATCCAAAATAAAAGGGGGCTATTAAAGCCGCGCATTCTACAATCTCCAGTCGTTACACTTGTTGCGTGAATTTTAACTAATACTTCATTCTTTTTTGGAGTAGGTTTCTCTACATCTTGAAGTTTGAGAACATTAGGCGGCCCATACTTTGTGCAAATAATTGCTTTCATAATGACCTCCTGAATTTAGTTGTTTTTATTTACATCATATTTAAACCTTTCCTCAAACATGTTGCTATAGAGTGAATAAGTTTAAATAGAAATATTACGAATTATATAGATTTAATAGGAAAAGAGGTGATATTATTTTGGGGAAGGAGGCGACGTTATGAAAAAATTTATTTTAATTTCAAGTTTAGTACTTGCAGTCGGTCTAGGGGTAGGGTGTAGTAATGAGAAAACCAAAAAGACTGATGAACCGAAAAAGGAAGCTGTGCAGAAAGAAAAAGAATTAGCAGCGAAGGATGTTTTTAATAAAGCGAATGAAGCTTTTAAAAACGAAGAAAATGTAACGATGACATATGATGTGGGAATAAAGGCTGAAGGAACAGAGATGAATATAATGAAGGCTAAAATGCAACTAGAGCCGAAGAAAAAGAATTCTCGTTCTGAAATGAATGTTTCTGGTACAGAGGTTATTGTTTATGATGTGGGTGGCAAAGTTGCTGGTCAGGTGAAAAATCCTAATACGGGTGAAGTTATGTCTGTATCAGAGGAACAATTAAATGCTAACGGAATGAATGCAACTCAAGGAATGGTAGATAATTTAGAGGTTCCATCGGAAATTTTAAATAAAGTGAAGATGGAGAAAAGTGGAGATAAGTATAAGCTGAAGTTTGCATTAAAAGGGCAAGAGACAGAGAGTATGCTAGCTAGTATGGATGAAGCACAGAAACAAATGCTACAAGGACAAAATGCAAAGATAGAAGAAATAGATGGGGAATATATTATTACAAAAGACTTTAAATATGAATCAGCAAAGATAGATATGGTTATGAGTAGCAATGGTGAGGATAAAGCACATATTATTACGGATGCAAAGTTTACATCGTATGATAAATTTGATCCAATACAATTGCCAGCAGCAAAGTAATGACTGTTAAGAGAGGTACCTGAAAGAACGGGTATCTCTTTTTGTTACCAATATATTTTTTGTAAACATAGATTGAAGGGAATTTAAACAAGGAGAGTGCCATTTGAAAAAGCGAAAGATAGTAGTTGTCATTGTGGCGTATACTGTGCTGTTAACTGCATCTGTACATACATATAAAGAGCAGCTCGATCATCCTATTATGAGTGATGTAGGTAAATTACTCCCGACAAAGATTAAACGTGTTGAAAGTGCTACGGATGAAGATTCGTTAATAAAATTAGTGCAAGATGCAAATGTTTCTGGAGAGAAGATTTCTATTGCAGGTATGCAACATAGCCAAGGCGGGCAGACGTATTATCCGAACGGTACGATGCTTGATATGAAAGGGTATAATGAAATATTAGAATTCGATCCGGAGAAGAAGAGGATTAGGGTGCAAAGCGGTGTCACATGGAATGACATTCAAAAGAAAATCAATCCATATGGTCTTGCAGTTCAAGTGATGCAATCTCAAAATATTTTTACTGTTGGTGGTTCATTAAGTGTAAATGTACATGGGCGTGATATTCGTCATGAAGCATTGATTGATACAGTAGAGTCGTTCAGATTTTTAATGGCAGATGGTACAGTGCGTAATGTAAGTAGAGAAGAAAATGCTGATTTGTTTCCGTATGTAATTGGGGGATATGGATTGTTTGGTGTGATTTTAGATGTGACGCTACAGTTAACAAACGATGAATTGTATGAAACGCATACGAAGGTACTAGATTATAAAGAATACTCTTCATACTTTAAGAATAAAGTGCGAAGGGACGAGAATATACGTATGCATTTAGCACGTATTTCTGTTGCCCCAAATTCATTTTTAAAAGAAATGTATGTGACAGATTATGTACTAGCAGAAGATCAACAGAAGTTGAAAGAGTACAGCAAATTAAAAGAAGAAAATATTATAGCTGCGCCGAAATTCTTACTTGGATTATCACGTTATAGTGACTGGGGAAAGGGCGCATTTTGGGATATACAAAGAAGTTATTTTGAACGTACAGATGGTAAGTACGAAACTCGAAATAACGTAATGAGATCTGATAGTGCTTTTATGGAATACGATAATCCAAACTTGACCGAAGTTTTACAAGAGTACTTTGTACCGATAGATGGTTTTGCAGAGTATATAGATGATTTGCGAAGCGTTTTAAATGAAGAGGAATTAAACCTTCTTAACATTACAATCCGCTATGTAGAAAAGAATGAGAATGCGGTGCTATCTTATGCGAAAGATGATATGTTTGCGCTTGTGCTTCTAATTAATCAAGGGCGTTCTGAGGATGAAATAAAGAAAACAAAAGTGGTCATTCAGAAGATGATTGATGTTACTTTAAAGCATAATGGAAGTTATTATTTACCGTATTATTCTTATCCGGAAAAGGAGCAACTAAAGAAAGCGTATCCTCGCATAGAAGAATTCCTTCAGAAAAAGAAGGAAGTAGACCCAGAGGAAAGGTTTGTGAATTTATTTTATAAGGAGTATAGCAAATGACATATAGAAGATTTGTGGCCTCACAAAGCATTATTATGATGGCGGGTAGCATGGTATTTCCTTTTTATATACTATTGCTTCGAAATGTTGGAAATAGTTTCTCGCAATTTGGCTGGGCGTACGGTTTATTTGCCTTAACTTCAGCTCTAGTATATCCGTTAGTTGGAAGAACCTCTGATAGGATAGGTGATAGAAAGTTATTAATTATATACGCATGGTCCATGGCTATATTAATGCTTTGTTTCCCTATTGCAACAGAAGTTTGGCATGTATACATTCTCCAAATTTTAATGGGTATTTTAGGTGCTGTGCAGCGTAATACGGAGAAGACATCGTTAGCACGAAAGGTAGCGCATAAGGAAGCTGGTTACGAAATTGGAAAATACCATGTATGGACATCAATTGGTGGCGGAGTAGCTATAATTGCAACTGGTTACCTAGTGGATTTCTTTACGATAGGGACTATTTTTTACATTGCTTCAGTTTTATATGTAGTGAGTGGAATTGTATTAAGTAGCAAAAAAATATAATCATACCCATTTTTACCTGATTACCCTTTATTTGTTATACTTATGGAGAAGACAAAAGAAAAGGGGACATTGCCTTTGATGAAATTTATAGTTTTAGCTATTCTCACTTTATTTTTGATTCCATGGACTAGAAGCGGTAATAAAATTCGCGCGGTGGATAAAGGAGGAAATGAGAAAGTTGTAAAGGGTAAGAAATCATCTATTTTAGTTATTCCTGTTTTATTTTGGATAGGTATTGCAATCTATGAATATTTTTGGCTAATTGATGATCGAGCAGATTCTATTCTTACTCATTATTCTGTTGCAGTAGCGATTTTAATTGGGCTTGTTTTATTCTCACAAGAGCAGGTAGGGAAATTAGAAGGTACGTTAAAAGGACTTCTAATGTTTGTTTTACTCGCAAGTTACGGCTATTTTGGTTATTTGCACGATATAGTAATCTCGCAAAAGAAATATGATTCGGTCGTGAAGGTAGAGAAAGATATTTCGGAGCCATTTACTGAAAATGACCAACCGTTTACAGTTCCGCCTAAAACAGCGGAAAATAAAATGAAAAAGGTATTTGGTGATATTCCGAAAGTAGCTTATTTTGAGCTAGGGGAATTAACGCCACAAATGGTAAATGGTGAAGCCTTGTATGTAGCACCGATAGAAGTTTCGGGATTTTTTAAAGCACGTAAAGCGGAAACAATTCCAGGTTACGTAACAATGTCAGGTACAAATCCTGATGCGGAAGCGAAATTACATCTTGGATATAAAATGAAGTATGTACCAAGCATGTTTTTCGGTAATAAATTAGAACGTGTCGTTCGAAAAGCAGAGCCAGATTTAATTTTTAAAGGGAATCCAAAATTTGAAGTTGATGATAAAGGAAAACCGTATTATACAATGACATACGGTGAGTTTATTTCAGGAAGATCAGGGTTTGAAGTAGAAGGCGTTGTCGTTGTTGATGCACAAACAGGTGATGTGAAACGATATGATAAAGGGAATGCACCTAAATTCGTTGATGGTGTATTAAATCATGAAACAGCATCTACGTTAAATACGTACTTCGGAAAATATATTCACGGATTTTGGAATACGAAATTCTCACAAACTGACATGAAGATTCCGACTGAGTGGGGGACGAAGGAAGGCGTTACGCCAATCTTCGGAAAGGATGGTAAACTGTATTACTTTACAGACTTTACCTCTCCGAAAGAAGGAGTAGATTCTGCCCTCGGTTACTCATTAGTTGATGCACGTACAGGAAAGTTGTATTACTATAACGGAAAAGAAGTGAAGGGAATTATGGACGGTTCGGCTGCTACAGAAGTAGTGGATAATTCCTTTAAGAGAGAGAAATGGCATGGAACAATGCCGGTTATTTATAACGTATATGGTAAACCTTCTTGGATTGTACCGGTTATTGATGACGGGGGATTAGTACGTGCTCATACTGTTATATATGCTTCTAATGCGAAAATATTTGCAACAGGTTCAACGCAAAAAGAAGCACTTGAGAATTATAAAAATGCGCTGAGTGGAAGTGGTGATTCATTTAGACCGACTTCAAATGGAAAAGAAGCGCAAAAAGAAGGTACTGTACAACGTGTGTATAAAGAAAAATCAGGTGAAAATACGATTGTGTACGTACTATTAGAAAACGAGCAAAAAGTATTCATGGTACCGGCGAAGAAATTCCCATATGCAATGTTTACAGAAGTAGGAGATCCAATTCAAATCACATATTTAGACACAGGAGAAATGATGGCATCTGTATCTAAATTTACAAATAGTAATTTGAAACAGTAAAGCGATAGAGATTCTATCGCTTTTTTTACATTATTAAACAGGAAAATACGGTATACTTGACGTATATTTATGTTGTAACTATAATTGTTACGGTTAAGTAGTTATATGAAAGGGTGAATGGAAAAAGTGAATGAAGTTAATCACGAAGTATATAAACCTGTAAAGACAAACAGGTTATGGATGATTCTTGTATTAGGGACACTTACGGCAATTGGGCCATTATCTATTGATATGTATTTGCCTTCTTTACCAAAGTTAACGGATGATTTACAAACGGGTGCATCCCTTGCGCAGCTTACATTAACTGCTTGTCTGCTTGGGCTTTCAGTGGGACAGTTATTTGTTGGTTCAATTAGTGACATTTACGGAAGACGCAAACCTCTTATTATCGCTCTTATTATTTATGTTGCTTCTTCTTTACTTTGTGCTGTTGCACCATCTATTTGGAGTTTAGTACTTTTACGTTTCTTACAAGGTGCTTCAGGATCTGCTGGTATCGTTATATCACGTGCAATGGTACGTGATATGTATTCGGGTTCTGAAATGACGAAGTTTTTCTCACTGCTTATGCTAGTAAACGGAGCAGCACCTATTTTGGCACCGATTATTGGAGGGCAATTATTACAGTTCACATCATGGCGCGGCGTTTTTATCGTTCTTGGAGCAATTAGTGTATTCATGCTAATATCATCTACTTTCGTATTACGTGAAACATTACCTCCTGAAGAAAGAGAGACAGGTGGTTTGTCGGGAACGCTGGCGACATACGGAAAGCTTCTGAAAGATCGTTTATTTATGGGTTATGCATTGTCGCAAGGATTAGTAACAGCTGCAATGTTTGCTTATATTTCTGGTTCACCGTTCGTGTTGCAAAATATATACGGGGCATCACCACAACAGTTTAGTTTGTTCTTTGCAATTAACGGTATCGGTATTATTATTGCTAGCCAAGTTACTGGCCGCTTAGCAGGGAAAGTGAATGAGAAGACATTATTTGTTTCCGGTATTGTTATTGCGGCTGTTGGCGGTCTATCGTTACTACTTACAATCGTATTAGGAATAGGTCTAATTGGTGTTTTATGCTCGCTATTTCTCGTTGTATCAAGTGTTGGGGTTGTATCAACAACTGGCTTCTCGTTAGCGATGAGAAATCAAAAACAAGCAGCAGGAACAGCATCAGCTTTACTAGGTTTATTACAGTTCATTTCAGGAGCGCTTGTTGCACCACTAGTAGGTATTGGCGGAAGTAATACAGCACTTCCTATGGGTGTTGTTATAGCTCTTTGTGAAATTGGTGCTGTGTTATGCTATTTATTCATGGCAAAAAGAAGTGAACAGCAGTTTGAACTGCAACAAAAACAAAATTTAGAGGCTTAACAAAAAAGAGCTGATTCAAACATTTCTCTGAATCAGCTCTTTTTTTCATTTCTTTGAAATAACTCATACATATTATTCATGATCGCATCATATAAGAAAGCAAGTTTATCCCATACCCAGCGGTTACTGTCGACCTCTTTCTCCCCGCAGTCAATAATATCAGTATGATCTGTAATTCTATATGCCCTCTCAACGATAATAGGAGCAATCTTCGGTATGCGTGGAATTTCTTTTAAGACATCTGCAAAATTTCCAATGTAGACATGACCGATAATCTCGATTGTTAATGATTTATCCGATATATTTAGCACAGTATGAAATTGATTTGTATGTTGTTGTTTTAAATATTGGGCTAACTTAAATGGAGCATGTTGCTTTTTTAATACGCGGCGAAGGTTTTCTGTGTTTTCAATATGAAGTGATCTTTCACGAATAAGGACACGAATATCTTCTCCCATAAAAGGTATTGTATTGTACATAGGTGATTCTCCTTAAAAACTTAACTACGCTTGCGTTATGCATATGTAAGTCTAGCATGGTTTGTTCTCTATGAGTGCTTACAGTTTTGTAAGGTAGTGAAGTGATGGAGAAGTTACTTGCATAAAGTGACGATAATGTGACAAAAATGTGGGTATATTTATTAAGAGATCATCTTAAGTGCAAAATTTAGGACGTTCTCGGTATAATAAAACAAGTGGAGATAAGAGAAACTGTAATTCGTAGTAGATGTAGATAAAAGGAGAATAAGAGATGAAGAAGGTTTTCGGTATTGCAATGCTTGGGGGTATGCTCCTTCTAGCGGGATGTAATGGAAATAAAGACACGAAAGATACGAAAGAACCGAAAGAAAAGGTAGAGCAATCTACTGAACAGACAGAAGATACGAAAGTGTATCGTGAGGTACATGAAAAGTATGATGCGAAGATGAACAAGGAAATTAATAAAGCGTTACAGTTATTTGAAGTGGCAAAAGAAAAGGGCGGTAAGGAAATAACTAATGCTAAATTTAAGGAAGACGTGCAAAATGTAACAACGGGCATGTTAGAAGATATAGATCATATGCGTAAAGAAATTCATGTACCGAAGTCGAAAGAACAAGAACATGAAATGTATGTTGGTTTCTTAAATGAATCAGAACAAGCGATGAAAAAATTACAGAAGTTAGCTAAAGAAGAAGATTCATCGTTGATTCGTGATATAGAAATTAATTTTTCAACAGCATCGACATACTATAAACGTTTTCAAACGGAAACGAAAAAATAACCTTGCGCATGCGCAAGGTTATTTTTTCTTCTTACCATCTCCGTCTTCATCCTCGCATACTAATACCTTCTGCTCTTCGTGAAATTCTGAAATTGTTTGTCCAGTAATATTATCGAAGGGTGTATAAAAAGAAGTGATACGTTTCTTTTTAATGAAGAGTTTATAGAAACCAATGATAACGAGTATGACAATTGTTAATGGCAATCCTATAGTAGCCAGAAGTAAGGGATCCATCTTATAACTCCTTTAAAGTAATTACCTTTACTATAAGTTAAAGTAGTGATTTTAAGAAATAACGCCATCGAAAACTGATTTTTCTAAATATATCCAATTAGATTGACTTTTCATTTTTTCAGAATTATAATTCAAAATATACAATTTGAACCAAATAATAATATAGCAATTTACTTATCCAGAGAGGTAGAGGGACTGGCCCTATGACACCTCAGCAGCGGGTTCTGTAATAGAACACCGTGCTAATTCCAGCAAGCAAGGCTTGAAAGATAAGTGATGGGCATAGTTTTATTAAGCCTTGATCTTATTTTTTAAGATCAAGGCTTTTTGTGTTTTAAGAAGTGGAAAAGGAGTAATAGGAACAAATATGTCAATAAAACAAAGTAAATTCATTTGTTTAGGGGGTTATTGAAGTGTATGTTATTAAAAAACTATCGGTTATGGTGTTTACGCTATGGGTCATTACGACAGTAACATTTTTAATTATGCATATTATTCCAGGGGATCCATTTTCGTCAGATGCGAAAATCTTTCCTGAAGAAGTGATACAAAACATGAGAGCTAAGTATCACCTTGATGAACCGTTATGGAATCAGTATGTTGCTTATTTGGATGGGGTAGTTCATTTTGATTTTGGTGAATCTGTTCAATCAACAGGTCAAGGTGTATCGGAAATTATAACAACTGGTTTTGGACCGTCGGCAATTATTGGTTTACAAGCACTTGTTATTTCATTGTTAGTCGGAATTGCCGCAGGTACATTTGCCGCGCTATATCATGGGAAAGTGATTGATTATAGTGTGAGCTTGCTTGCGATTCTCGGTATTTCTATTCCTAGTTTTATTTTAGCGCCACTATTTATACAAGTGTTCGCCATCCAATTTGAATTACTACCAGTGGCGTCGTGGGGAACGTTTGAGCATACTGTATTACCTTCTTTCGCATTAGCGCTCGGGCCAATCGCAGTTATTACAAGATTTGTTCGCTCTAATATGATTGAAGTGTTGCAGAGTGATTATATTAAGCTAGCGAGAGCAAAAGGTATACCAATTAAGAAAATCATTATAAGACATGCTCTTCGAAATGCAATTGTTCCAGTACTTACATTTGTTGGCCCATTAATGGCTGGACTTTTAACAGGAACTTTCGTTATTGAAAAAATCTTTTCAATTCCTGGTTTAGGAAAATATTTTGTAGATAGTATTTTTAACCGAGATTATCCGGTAATTATGGGAACAACCATTTTCTATAGTTCGCTATTAATTGTATGTATTTTTATTACAGATATCATTCATCGTATTGTTGATCCGCGTATTCGTTCTATTACGTAAGGAGGGGAATGTTTAAATGGGGGCTTATGAAATTAATGACCAGTTATTAACGAATGAAGAGAAAAAAGAATTAACGATAAATAAAGATCAGCAAACGATTAGCCGAAAAAAGGAAGTGTTTCGCAAGTTTATATCAAACCCTATAGCAGTTTTAGGGGCAGTGACGTTATTACTAATTATTGTTTTCTCGCTTATTGGCGAAAGTTTAACGTCATTTACTGCGAGTGAACAAATAAAAGAAGCAACTAACTTACCGCCTAGTAGTGAGCATTGGTTCGGAACAGACGATTTAGGGAGAGATATTTGGGCGCGTACTTGGGCTGGTGGGAAAATTTCATTAACAGTTGGATTGGTAGCGGCAGCTCTTGATATAGGGCTTGGTGTACTTATCGGAGGTTTTAGTGGATATGTGAGAGGGCGTAATCGTCTTGGAACGTTAATTGATGAGTGGATTATAAGAGGGATTGAAGTGTTATACGGTATCCCATATTTATTAATTGTTATTTTACTATTAATCGTTATGAAACCAGGACTTTTTACAATTATAATCGCCCTTGCGTTAACGGGATGGATTGGCATGGCACGTCTCATTAGAGCACAAGTCTTGTCTTTAAAGCAAAGAGAATTTGTTATCGCAGCAGAGCGATTAGGTACACCTCATATGAAAATTATATATGGGCATTTAATTCCAAACTTAACAGGGATTATTATCGTAAATTTATCATTTACAATTCCAGCAGCTATTTTCTCAGAATCATTTTTAAGTTTTATCGGACTTGGAGTACAATCACCAGCAGCGAGCTGGGGCACGATGACGAACGATGCACTCGGGACATTACTAAGCGGAGAATGGTGGCAACTTTTCTTCCCGGCAATCATGATTGCACTAATCATGTTCGCATTTAATGCGATTGGTGATGGTTTGCAAGATGCGATTGATCCGAAAATCGTAAAACGTAATCGAAAGGAGAAAAAACATGGCACAAATCTTATCTTTAGAAAACGTAACGTTGGCCGTTGAAAAAGAGAATAGTAAGCAAGCAATTGTGAAGCATGTTTCCTTTTCTATTAACGAAGGTGAAATAGTTGCACTTGTTGGAGAAAGTGGTTCAGGAAAAAGTGTTACAGCACAATCAATTATCGGCTTAAATCAAGAATCGATTCATATTGATGATGGAAATATATCTTTCCAATCAAAGGAATTAACGGATTTACAAGAATCAGAATGGAATCAAATTCGTGGGAAAGATATTTCCTTTATCTTTCAAGACCCGCTTTCATCTTTAAATCCGACGATGAAGGTGGGAAGACAAATTACAGAAGTAATTGTGCAGCATGAAAAGAAATCGAAAAAAGAGGCAAAAGAAATTGCAATTAACTTACTAAATGATTTAGGGATACATGAAGCAGAGAAACGCTTTGAACAATATCCGTATCAGTTGAGCGGAGGTATGAGGCAGCGTATTTGTTTAGCAATTGCGTTTGCATGTCATCCGAAGCTCGTTATTGCAGATGAACCTACAACGGCGTTAGATGTAACAATTCAAAAACAAATTATGGGGTTATTAAAAGAGCGAAAAGAAAAACAAAATACTAGTATTTTATTAATTACTCACGATTTGGCACTTGTGCGTGAAATAGCTGACCGAGTAGTTGTTATGTACGGGGGGCGCATTGTTGAAAAAGGAACGATAGGGGAAGTAATTGGCTCTCCTAAGCATCCTTACACGAAAAGCTTATTGCAAGCAATTCCAAATATGGATGATTCAGAAAAGGTACTTAGAGCAATTGAGGGAACAACACCTTCAATTGAAACGTTAAATAGTTTTGGATGCCCGTTTGTGAATCGTTGTCCAGTAGCGATAAAAGAATGTATTCATCGTTTCCCAGAGAGAACAACATATTCTGAGGAGCATAGTTCACATTGCTGGCAGCATATTCTGGAGCATAATAAAGCGAAATCAAAAGAAAAGGTGAATGCTTCATGACGACAGATTTAATAGCTGTAAAACAAGTCACAAAAACATATGGAAGTAAAAATAAAGAAATTGCGGCGCTAAAAGGTATATCACTTTCTATTCCGAAAGGAACAACTCTTGGCATTATCGGAGAAAGTGGTTCAGGAAAAACAACACTTGGTAAGCTCATAGCTGGGATTGAAAAACCAACGTCTGGTGAAATTGATTATAACGGTCAAGTTGTTCACACGCTGAAGTCAGCTAATAAGCGGAATTTCTTACAGAAAGTACAGTTTATTTTTCAAGATTCCACAGCTGCATTAAATCCGCGCTGGAAAGTACGCGATAGCGTAACGGAAGGATATATTTCATTCGGTTTAGGCGATAAAGGATTGAAAGATAAAGTCGCAGGTGATGCACTAGAGCGTGTTGGATTAGATAGACGATATATTGATCGTTATCCCCACGAATTTAGCGGTGGACAACGTCAACGTATTGCCATTGCAAGAGCGCTATTATGTGAGCCAGAAGTATTAATCCTTGATGAACCAATTTCAGCATTAGATGTTTCACTGCAAATCCAAATTGTACATTTGCTGCAAAAGATTCAAAAGGAACAAGGCTATACATATTTATTTATCGCACATGATTTACCGATGGTTCACTATTTATGTGAAAAAGTGGCTGTCTTATACAAAGGAGAACTTGTTGAATTTGGAAATACGGAAGAAGTATTCCGTAATCCACAACATTCTTATACAAAAACATTATTAGCATCAACACCAAAAATTTCAGGTTAAAGGAGAATGTAGGATGAAGAAGTTTTTACTGTTTGTCATTATGACTGTTTTAGCAATAACTTCTGTCGCTTGCGGTAAGAAAGAGACGCAAAAGGCCAGTGCTGGTAAGGGGGAAGGAGATCGATTAGTAACGAATATTAGTAGTGATCCATATACACTTGATTCCGCTATTGCGACAGATAGCACGTCAGGTTATGTAATTGGGCAGTTGTTTTCAAGTTTATATACGCAAGATAGTGACGGGAAATATCAAAATGAATTAGCAGAGAAAGAAGAAGTAAATGCTGATGGAACTGAATATACAATACATTTAAAGAAAGATATTAAATGGTCAGATGGTTCTCCTATTACAGCAAATGATTTTGAGTTCGCATGGAAGCGATTATTAAATCCGAAAACGGGTTCTATGAATGCGACAGAAATGTATTTTATTAAAGGAGCAGAGGCATATAATACTGGAAAAGGTGAAGAAGGCCAAGTTGGTATTCAAGTCGTTGATCCTCAAACATTAAAGGTAACGCTTGAGCACCCAGTTGCTTCTATTAAACAAAAGTTAGCAAGTTCATTATTTATTCCATTATCTAAAAAATCAATTGATGATAACAATAAATTAAAAACAGATCCAAAAGAGTTAATTACGAACGGACCATTCACGTTAAAAGAATGGAAGCATAACCAAGCTATTACAGTACAAAAAAATAAAGAATACTATGATAAAAAGGTAACATTAAAAGAAATTGAGTTTCGTATTATTCCAGACTCTAAAACAGCGTATCAATTGTACAAATCAAAAGAATTAGATTTATTAAGTAGCTTACCACAAGAGATGATTGAGAAAGAAAAAGGGAATAAAGAATATAAGCGTGTTGCGGGATTCTCATCTTATATTTACTCATTTAATGTAGAAAAAGAGCCATTTACAAATGCGAAAGTACGTAAAGCATTTTCATTAGCGGTTGATCGTAAGTTCATCGTTGAAAAACTGTATAAAAATAATGCACAGGAAGCATATGCTTTTGTTCCAGAAGGGGCAAAAACACAAGGTGGTCGTGATTTCCGTAAAGAAAAAGGCGATTACGTAAAATTCGATCCAGCAGAAGCGAAAAAATTATTAGAAGAAGGTATGAAAGAACAAGGATGGTCTACATTACCTGAAGTAACATTAAAATTCACTACAGATACACAGCATAAAAAAGTAGCAGAAGCAATGCAGGAAATGTTTAAGAAAAATCTTGGTGTAGATATTAAATTAGAAAATAAAGAGTGGAAGAGTTACATCGACACATACAAGCAAAGTGATTTCCAATTAGCTTATATGGGATGGGGCGGCTCGCTATTAGATCCAATTACTAAACTAGATTTATATGCAGGTGATGGTCCGAATAACTATGCAAAATGGTATAATAAAGAGTTTGATGCTTTAGTAAAAGAAGCAAAAGTTGAACAAAACGAAGATAAGCGTTTTGACTTATTGCATAAAGCAGAAGATATTATGTTTGATGATACACCATTAATCCCAATTATTTTCCCAAGCTCTTCGTATTTACAAAAATCATCAGTATCTGGCGTCCAATTCATTATCGGTTCTAGTCCAGAACTAAGATATGTAAAAATTAAAAAATAAAATAAAGAAGTAGGCAATCGCCTACTTCTTTATTTTATTTCTCTTTTATATTCTTTTTTCGTTCCATCAGAAAAGACAACTTCTAAATCGAATTTTTGGTAGTCTTTATCAAGTTTGAATACATTTACTACTTGATCAATTACTTCTTGATCTGGTGTGTTTTTATCAAATTTTAATTCTTGTAGAAGGGGACTTAATTTAGTAACAGCCTCGTTGCCTGTGAATTTCGCATCTGTTTTATGGTCTTCAAGTTTTGCTTCCATTTTCTTATCAGCTGCTACATTTTTATAATCAGCTTCGTAGTCTTTCTTCGTATCTTGATAGTCTGCTTTTAAATCGAATTCATTGAAGTTTAGTTTTAAATCAGCGGGAGCTTCATTTTTTGCTTCTTCAGTTGTCTTTTTATTAGAAGTTGTATCTTCTTTTGCAGGAGCTTTACATCCTGTTAATGCAGGTACTAGCATAAGAGCTAATAAAGCTGATAGTAAAATTCTCATTATAAATTCCTCCTTATGTAACTTCTTTCTATACAAGTTTTTCCCAATTTCATGTAATTATGTATGTGTTGAAAATAAATTATTTTCTCATAGCTTTAAGGGTTAATCCGCAATTTAAATCAAAAATGATTTGTATGTATATGGTAAATTGAAGTTGTAAGGAGGTACTGAAATGCATGAAGAATATAAAGAGATGATAAAAAAAGCGATTGAATATATAGAGAATCATTTACATGAAGAGCTTACAACAGAAAGAGTGGCATTTCACGGTGCAGTATCGATGTACCATTTTCATCGTATTTTTCAAAGTTATATCGGGATGAGTGTAACGGATTATGTTCGTAAGAGAAGATTAACTCATGCTGCACAGGCTTTAGTATCGACTGAAAGAGCAGTCATTGATATTGCAGTGCAATATGGCTTTTCCTCACAAGAGGCATTTACTAGAGCTTTTAAAAGAATGTTTCAATTACCACCAAAAAAATATCGAAAGTATTTCCAGTCATTTTATATAGAAAGAGAGGGCGTTTCAATGGAAAAAGGTATACCGAAAGGATGGGTATTAAGTGGAAGTCATCCTGCTGAATATGAGATGGGTTTAGATTACGAAGTTGTTCATCAAGGAAAAGTATCTGCATATATAAAAGGAAAAGAGAACGTTACACACGGAGGGTTTTCAACAGTAATGCAAATGTTCCGAGCGGATAAATATGTAGGTAAGAGATTACGTTTAACAGCATTTATTAAGAGTGAGAGTGTAAGAGACTGGGCGGGATTATGGATGCGAGTAGATGGAAAAGATACAGAGCCACTTGCTATGGATAACATGCAAAATCGCCCAATCAAAAATACGAATAACTGGCAATCGTACTCGGTTGTATTAGATATAAAAGAAGAAGCACTTGGTATTGCATTTGGTGTTTTATTATCAGGAGAAGGTTGTGTGTGGCTAGATAGTATTCGATTTGATGAAGTGGATGAAAAAATTCCTTCAACAGATTTGGCAGAAAACTTTTATGAAACACTCCTAGAAGAGCCGGTGAATCTGCAATTTGAAGAAATAGAAAATTAAAAAGTAAGGAGAAAAGATATGCTCGAATATGTAAAACTAATAAGTATTAGTTTAGTGGTATCGTCTTGTATTATGGGAATTAACTATTTAATTAGCTATCTTTGGTCAGGGCATATACCTTCTTTGACGTGGAGAACATATTTGATGTTTATGGTTATATTTATGATGAGTTTTGGTTCAATACAAAAAGAGAGCTATGAAGAGAGTTGATAATCGTCCTTTTAGTCTTCTTAGTCTTCTTAGTATTAATACATATGTATTAATCACTGCATTGGAAAAACAGGTTTGCCGTTCGGGATTATTTCCCGCAACATACGCAGCGAATGGTTATTACACAATAATATTTGGTGGAGTTAATTTAGAGAAAAATATTATTTCGTTATTATTTATTATACTAGTTACATAATTGGTAGCGGGAATCGCTATAGGTATAAAAGGAATAGTAAAGGGAAGAGGTTTTGTAGCTAAAGACGTATAAAGTAAAAAAGGTATCCTTCATGTGGATACCTTTTTTACTAGCGTTTGTTATTTTGCAACTTCTGTCCACTTGTAGTTAAATTCACCGCCGAAGTCAGTTGTTACAAGTCCTTTAATAAATCCGCGTTGTAAGTAAGAACGACCTTGTTGGTATAAAGGAGCGACAGCACCATCTTGTAATAAGATTTTTTCAGCTTGCTTCATTGCTTCAAAGCGTGCTTTTTCATCACCAGCTAAATCAGTTTTTACTTTACGAATAAGCTCGTCGTACTCTTTGTTAGAGTATTTATCAAAGTTATAAGCACTATCTGTTGTGAATAGATCTAAGAATGTAATAGGATCCGCGAAGTCAGGGCCCCAGCCATCGATTCCGATTTCGTAATCACCACTTAATAGTAGTTTTAACTGTTGTTTACGTGGTTGAGGCTTTAAGTTCACTGTTAATCCATCTAGATTCTTTTCTAGTTCACCTTTTAAATATTCGCCAGTCTTTTTAGCTAAAGCATTATCACTTGTTAATAGTTCAATTGTTACTTTGTCAGTACCAAGTTCTTGTTTCGCTTTTTTCCAGTTTTCTTTTGCTGTTTTCACATCATCTTTTACTAGATTTCCATTCTCTTTACGGAAGTCATTACCGTCTGGACTTTTTGCGAATTTCGCAGGAACCATTCCTTCTGCTGGGATTGCACCGTTATTTAAAATTGTTTCTACGTAAGCCTTTTTATTCATTGCTTCGTTAATAGCAAGACGTGCATGTTGATTCTTTAATACTGTATTTTTTTGATTCAGTCGTAAGAATTGAATACCTACTTCAGCGCGTTCTTTGAAGTTTGCATCGTTTTTATATTTATCAACAAACTCCGCAGTTAAAGCAACACGATCAATTTGTCCTGAATCATATAAGTTAACTTCTGTAGATTTATCTTTAACGACATTGAAGTTGATTTCTTCTAGTTTTACAGTTTTAGCATCCCAATAGTTAGGATTCTTTTTCAATTGGAAGCTTTGTTCGTGTTTCCAGTTATCTAACGTGAAAGCACCGTTGTAAATTAAATGATTCGTTTCTAAACCGTATTTATCACCTTGAGATTTTAAATATTCTTCATTAATTGGTAAGAATGTTGAAAATGTTGTTAAGCTTAAGAAGTAGGGAACAGGGCGCTCCAGTTGTACTTCTACAGTTTTATCATCAAGAGCTTTAACACCTAATTGATCGATCGCTGCTTCTTTTTGGTTTATTTGTTTCGCATTTTTTATATCAAAGAATAAGAATGCATATTCAGCAGCTGTTTCAGGATTTACGGCACGTTGCCAAGCGAAGACAAAGTCTTTTGCTGTAACAGGAGTACCGTTTGACCATTTTGAATCACGAAGATGGAAAGTATACTTTGTTTTATCTGGACTAATGTCAACCGACTCAGCAACACCAGGAATCGGTGTATTATCTTCTCCCATTGCATATAAACCTTCAAAAACATTTCTCATTACGTTCATGGATTCCCCGTCCGTTGCTTTTGCAACATCCATTGTTGGGATTTCTGAAGCGAATGATAAGTTAATCGCTTGTTTATTAGGTGCTTTATCGTTTGCTTTCGCTCCGCTTGCATTATCTTTATTTCCTCCGCAAGCTGTTAGTAGTAGACTTACCCCTAAAACAGATGCAACAACAGGTACAACTTTTTTCTTCATTGTTCTTTCCTCCCTAAATGTGTTGTTCGTAACGTCATAATGTCCATGTCTTGAAGTAGCTATAGAAGGAGATAAAACCTATCATGAATATTTGTTTATAGGTAATCAGGTGTTCTATATGTATATACATGTTGAACTATAATCTATCGTTATATGTTTCAACATAGTAGACATTACATTTTTATGATAAAATATTTCGTTTCTTTGATTATTTAGAATATTAACATTGGAAAGAACTATATGTCAATAATAAAAATAGAATGTTAATTTCTTGAAATAATATATTGAAAAAGTAGATTCCCGTGTATTAAGGAACCTACTTTTAATGTATTTTATGAAAAAATAATTAGTATGGTGGAATAACGTTGATCAAAGTTACAATTTAATTTTCGATTTTTGCCCACTTGAAGTTTAACTGGCCTGCAAAGTCAACTTGCACAATTCCTTTTACATAAGAACGCTCTAGATAAGATTCTCCCTTTTGGTAAAGAGGAGCGATAACAGAGTCCTTAAATAATATTTTTTCTGATGCTAGTAACGCTTCCCAGCGAGCTTTTTCATCACCAGCCAAGGTAGTTTTAACTTTTTCAATTGTGTCATCAAACTCTTTATTAGAGTAATGGTCTAAGTTGTAAGGGTTATTCGTTGTAAACAATTCAAGGAATGTAATTGGATCAGCAAAGTCAGGACTCCAACCGTCAATTCCGATTTCGTAATCACCTTTTAATAAGAGTGAAACTTGTTGTTTACGTGGTTGCGGTTTTATATTTACTGTTAAGCCATCTAAATTCTTTTCTAGTTGTCCTTTTAGGAACTCACCAGTTTTCTTTTCAAGGTCACCATCACTAGTTAGTAATTCTAATGTGATTTTTTCAGATCCAAGTTCTTGTTTTGCCTTTTTCCATAATTCTTGTGCAGATTTTGTATCGATTTTTGTTAAATCGCCGTTTGCAGTACGGAAGTCTGTTCCGTCAGGTCCTTTTGCAAAGTTTTTTGGAACGAGACTATTAGCTGGTGTAGAGCCATCGTTTAATAACGTATTTACAAAAGATTTTCGGTCAATTGTCTGAGCAATCGCTTGGCGTGCAGAGACATTTTGAAGTACTTTGTTTTGTTGATTCATACGTAAAAATTGTACGCCTACATTTGGACGTTCTTTAAAGTCCTCATCTTTTTTATACTTATCAACGAAATCAGATGTTAATTTTATACGGTCTAATTGTTTTGATTCAAATAAATTTACTTCCGTTGATTTCTCTTTTACAACGTTGAAATTGATTTCTTCGAGTTTGACATTATCTTTATCCCAATAGGTAGGGTTTTTCTTAAATTTAAAGCTTTGTTCATGCTTCCAATCGTTTAGTGTAAAAGCTCCGTTGTATAAGATTTTATTATCTTCTAAAGCGTACTTATCACCTTGTGCTTTAAAGAATTCCTCGTTGATTGGTAGAAATGTTGGGAACGCCGTTAAGCTAATAAAATAGGGAACAGGACGCTCTAATTCTACTTCAAACGTATGGTCATCAACTGCTTTTACACCAAGTTGATCGGCTGGAAGCTCTTTACTATTAATTTTTTTAGCGTTTTTAATATCAAAGAATAAAAAAGCATATTCAGAGGCTGTTGCTGGATCAACAGCTCTTTGCCAAGCGAAGACAAAATCTTTCGCTGTTACAGGTGTGCCGTTCGACCATTTTGAATCTCGTAAATGGAATGTGTATTTCGTTTTATCGCCACTCACTTCATGAGCTTTTGCAACACCTGGGACAGGTTTGTTACCTTCACCAAGATTATACAAACCTTCAAATACGTTTCTCATTACTTGACCAGAATCAGTATCTGTAGCACGAGCCGTATCCATTGTTCGAATCTCAGTAGGTGAAGATAAGTTTAAAACTTGTTTACTAGGTGCCTCATCTTTTGCATTTGCTCCGCTCGCTTCGTTTTTATAACTACCGCAACCAGATAATAAAATACTTACTCCTACAACTGATGCAATACCGGGTACAAACTTCTTTTTCATTTGATTTTCCTCCTAAATAGTTAATAAGATTGGATGATGATGAGGGAAATGAAAAACAAAAAATCCCTCTTTTCGTATTGAGAAAGAGGGATTTCTACGTACAAGTTATGCACCCGTATATAAACGAAGTCCCTCATTCTATCTTTCAAGCACAAAGCTTGCAGGAAGTGGCACAGTATTCAAAATGAACCTGCTGCCGAGGTTTCAAAGGGCCAGTCCCTCCACCTCTCTTGATACAATGAGTAAACAAATAAATTTTATTAATTTTTGTGTTTCTTTGATAATTCAAAATATTACACCTTAGATAATGAAGTGTCAATCGAATGAAATATAGTTTAAATTTTCAGTTTTATTAAAAATAAAAAAACCACTGCATATGGCAGTGGTTTCCTTACTAGAAGTTAAAGTTATCTGGATCTGGACCAACGCGATGATTTTCATTTAAAGCTTGAATTGCTTTCATATCATCCGAGCTTAATTCAAAATCGAAGATGTTTGCATTTTCAATAATGCGGTGTTCTTTAATAGACTTAGGGATTGTTACAACTTCATTTTGTAGATCCCAACGTAAAATAACTTGTGCAGTCGATTTATTATATTTTGTAGCGATTTCTTGTAATGTTGGGTGATCAAGTAGCTGCCCCTGCATTAATGGTGACCAAGCTTCAAGTTGAATGCTATGTTCTTTACAGAAAGCATGTAGTTCTTCTTGTGCCAAACGTGGGTGGTATTCCACTTGGTTAACCATTGGTTTAATTTCTGCAATTTCAAATACGTCTTGCAGATGATGAATATGGAAATTACTCACACCGATAGCACGAACACGACCATCTTTATAAAGCTGCTCTAAAGCTTTCCATGATTCAGTGTATTTTCCTTTTACAGGCCAATGTACTAAATATAGATCTAAATATTCTAGACCTAATTTTTCTAATGTAGTTTCAAATGCTTGTAATGTTGACTCGTAACCTTGATCACTATTCCACACTTTTGAAGTGATGAATAAATTTTCACGAGGAATACCAGATTCTTGAATTGCCTGTCCAACGCCTTCTTCGTTTTTATATATGGCAGCAGTATCGATACTACGGTATCCATTTTTAATAGCTGCTTTTACAGAATCGATTACTTCTGATCCGTCTTCTACTTTAAAAACACCTAAGCCGAACCAAGGCATTTTCACGCCGTTATGTAATGTTGTGTAGTCGTTTAAACTTGTTAAAGTCATATTAATTCCCCCTAGCTTTTTTATTGGTCGCTTCAACTGCTTGTTGAATGACTTCTGAAAAATTATTTTCATATAGAACTTTTAAGCCTTCAGCCGTTGAACCTCCTGGTGTTGTTACTTGTTCGCGGAGCATAGCTGGATCCTGATTTTGCTGGAGCATAGCGGCAGAGCCAGCAATCATTTGAATGACAAGGTGTTTTGCTGTTTCCTCATCAATACCATAGCTTTTCGTTGCTTCAATTAAACCTTCAGCAAAGTGATAGAGAAAAGCAGGTGCACTACCAGTAACTGCGGTAAGTTGGTGAACTTCCTCTTCGGTACAAAACTGTGAGGTACCAATACCTTTTAAAAGAAGTTGTAACGTTTCATGATGTCTTTCATCTACGGAATTTCCCGTCGTGTATAAGGAGATAGACTTTCCAATGCCAGCAGCTGTATTAGGCATAATCCAGGCAACAGGTGTGTTTTCTGGGAGTCTAGCTTCTAAATAAGATGGGCCAATGCCAGCAGCTACTGTTACAACAAGTTGATTTGATATTAACGGAGATAACTCTGCTAATAGCTCTTCATGTGCAGAAGGCGGCATTGCTAAAACAATCGTATCTACAGATTTAATATGCTGCTTCCAATCCGTTGTAATCGAGAGATCATATTGAGTTTGTAATTGTGTTAGTTTTTCTCTGTTACTTCGGTTGGAAACAATAATTTCTTCGATGTATTCTTTACTTGTTGTAAGTAGTCCAGCAAATATAGCTTCTGCCATACGACCGGCACCAATAAATAAAATTCGATGTTTATTAGGCATATCCTTTATTCCTTTCTGATGAGAATATGTTATAAAAAACGATACCATTTTTAAGAGAATTTTGTAAAAAGAAACGGCTTATAGTAGAGGGAATACAATTGGAGAGAGGGCAGGTTATATAAAAAGGGCTATGAAGATTATTATATTTGAAAAATAGTTATAATCAAAAATCCCTGAAGCATTTATGCTTCAGGGATTGATAAATTATAAGCTTATGCTTTCGTCATACCAAGCAATACAGCGCCGCCGATAATTAAAACACTACCTAGTGCAATAAAGATCAATTGACGTTTTGTTTTCTTTTCACCTAAGAAGACAATCGCACCGAATGTTGAGATAACGATTCCAGTTTGAGATAATGGGAAGCTTGTTGCTACTCCAACACGTGGTAATGAAAGGAGTAAGAATAAGTTTCCTGTTCCCCATAGTAAACCAGATAAAGCATTACGCATTGCATATTTGTTAAATGGTTTATGTTTAGATGTCAGTACAACCGCACCAACAAACATACCAACTGCCTGTGGTAAAATAGCAGACCAACCATCAATGTTATACCAACGAATAATAATTACATATACAAGATAACCGAAAGTAGAAACAATTAAAGTAAGAAGTCCCTTTTTCAATTGTCCTGGTGGCTGTGCATTTTCTTTATCATCTAGTGATGTGAATACAACACCAACTACGATTAATAGGATTGCAATCGTTCCCAGAACAATCGTTGTAGTAGTAGTCCACTCACGAAAAGCGATAACTCCAAAGATAGAAGTTGCAACAAGTTGCATACCAGTAGAAATAGTTACAGTAGTTGAAACACCTAGTTTTTCAACTGTTTTTAATTGGTTTACTTGTCCTAAAGCCCAGAATAAACCTGAAATAAAGCCAACAATCAAGACTGTCATTGTTAAAGTTGGTTGAGTAAATACATACATAATTGTTGCGAAGAATAGAGCACCGATTGTCATACCTACCGTTTGGCTATATGCACCACCGCCCATTTTTACGCTTACTAATAAGATGTTTCCCCATGCGATTGCAGGAAGAAGCGCTAATAAAATGTCCATTACAAGACTCCCTTCGGTTTTCTATACCAATATAATTACATATCGTTCTAACGATCGGTAATGCCCCACTAATAGAGTAGAAGATTACCGATCGCTAAAACAGGATGAAGAATTCACGATATAAATGCGTTTTCATTTCTTCATTTTTTGAAACACTTTCATATAATAACAGGAAATTACCTATTTTAGAAAGTGAATTCAAATAAAATGTATATTTAAATAAGAGGTAAAATTCAGTCATTAATCAAATCATTTTATTTTTCGGGAAATAAAAAGCAACTTTTGTCGAAAGTTGCTTTAAGAAGTAGTAATTCTGCTATTAATGAGTTGAATACATAGTAAGAATAGAAGGGACATACTAATCGTTATGATTACAAGTGTCCAAGCTAGTTGCATATTACTTGCATCAATAGCCATATAAATCGCCGTTGGAATCGTCTGAGTTTTGCCAGGTATATTTCCTGCAAACATTAAAGTTGCACCAAATTCACCAAGTGCGCGAACAAAGCTTAAAATCATACCACTTAGTAACGCAGGAAATGCAAGCGGGAGTGTGACATGTAGAAAAACTTGGTATTCACTTGCACCAAGATCGCGCGCGCCATCTTCAATTTGTACATTTGCGATAGAAAATCCTGTTTTTGCTGATTGGTACATGAGCGGAAATGCAACAACTGTAGAAGCAATGATAGCAGCAGTAGATGTAAACATAATGGACTGCTGAAATAATGATTCAATCCACTTTCCAATGGGACTGTTATTTCCGAAAATGATAATTAGAAAAAAGCCGATAACAGTTGGTGGAAGCACCATTGGTAATAAGAAAATAGTTTCTAGTAGTACTTTATATCGCCACGAGGAGCGCGCTAATGCTCGTCCAATAATCGTTCCCAAAATCGTAACGATAATGGTGGCGCACGCAGCTACTCGTAAAGATAGAAAGACAGGTGACAAAATTGTATCAAAGCTCATAGCAATTATGGCAGGAGTGTAAATCCATATTTCTTAAAGATAGATTGTGCATCTTTTGACTGTAAATATTCATAGAATGAAGTCGCCTCTTTCTTATGCTTAGATTCCTTTATAACACCTAAAGGATAGTGGATTGGCTCATGAGAATTAGACGCTGCCGCCTCTACAATTTTCACCTTGTCTGAAACGAGAGCGTCTGTTTTATATACAATACCAGCATCAACATTACCTGTTTCTACATATGTTAACACTTGGCGAACATCTTTTGTAAATACGATTTTATTTTGAACGTCATTCCAAAGATTTTCATGTGTGAGAGAAGCTTTTGCATATTTTCCTGCAGGTACGGATTCGGGTGTACCAAGTGCGATTTTCTTGATTTTCTCATCTTTTAAATCTTGAAATTTTGTAAGAGAACTATCTTTTGGAACGACTAGAACTAGTTCATTTCCAAGAAGGTTTTTCCCTTCTTTTTCATTAATGAATCCTTTTTTAACAAGGGTTTGGAATTTATCTTCTGCTGCAGAGAAGAATAAATCAGCAGGCGCACCTTGTTCAATTTGTTGTTGAAGTGCACCAGAAGCACCGAAGTTAAAAGAAAGCTTAATGTTTGGTTCTTTTTCTTTATATTGCTGTTCAATTTCTTTTAATGCATCTTGTAAACTTGCAGCCGCTGATATAGTCAGCTCCACTGATTCTCCCTCTTTAGCAGCTGACTTTTCTTCGCTTGAGCAAGCTACACTGAATATAAGAAGAAAAGAAAGTATAAGTACCCCAATGGATCGTAATGTAAATTTGTTCATAAAAAATCCCCCTTCGTTTACTAAATTAATTATAACTAAATATAACTAATTATAACTAGTTATAATTGAATATAATTTGAACGATATAGTTGTTTTTAAAAACTAGGAGAAATATTCTTTTCTTTGTTACAATGAAGGGAGAAAGTGAGGAATCGTCTATGGATCATCATTCCTACACAACGGAAGAAGTAGCAAAGCGATTAAAAGTATCAAAATTAACTGTATACGACCTAATTAAAAAAGGAGAACTTCCTTCTTATAGGGTTGGTAGACAAATGCGTATTGATGCAGCGGATTTAGAACAATATATCAAGCAAATGAAAACAGGTAAGGTGCAATTTACTTCTGTAAAGAAGGACGAAATTAGTAGTTCGAATACACGCATCATTAGTGGTCAAGAACTAACGTTAGATATGTTGGCAAAACATATAGAAAATCGTCTGCCAAATTCTAATATATTAAGAGCATATCAAGGTAGTTTAACGAGTTTAGTGAAGATGTACCAAGGAGAAGGAAGCGTCGTTAGTTTGCATTTATTTGATGGCGAAACAGGTACATATAATGTTCCTTACGTAAAACGTATTTTAGTTGGACAACCATATATTATGATTAATTTATTAGCGAGAAATGTTGGGTTTTATGTGCAAAAAGGGAATCCACAAAATATAAAAACATGGGCTGATTTAGCTCAGTCATCTATACGATTTGTAAATCGAGAAAAAGGTTCTGGTATTAGGGTGTTAGTGGATGAGCAATTGCGAATTCAAAAATTAAGTAAAGATATTAACGGGTATGAATGGGAAGAATCGAATCATCTTGGTGTTGCCTCGCAAGTCGCGAATGGAAAAGCTGATGTTGGGGTAGGTTCAGAAAAGTTTTCCCAAATTGTGAACGTAGACTTTATTCCGATAATGAAAGAGCAGTATGATTTAGTACTTCTGAAGAATAAAGAAAATGAGGAACTTATTGAGGTTATAAAAGGGATTTTGCAATCTGAAGAGTTTCACAATGAATTAAAAGCAATTGGTGGATATGATATAAGCAAAACAGGCCAAATTATATATGAAACAAATTAAAAGGCTGCTTGTCTATAAGACGAGCAGCCTTTTCTATATAAAGGTGGTTGGGGAAACAAATTGTTAAACGAGACTTTGAGCAAGTGTGTAAATGAAAGCTGTAAGAAGAGCTGCGCCACTTGCGAGTCCGATAAAGTGAAACTTTAATCAGTGGGGGTTTTCTTCATCCCCCACTGATTATTAGTTGAACCAATCGGGCTTTTACGGGCAGTTGATCCCCTGCCTAACTTCCTTGCTTTCGCTGAATTTTGAGGTAGGGGTCTTACTGCCCGTTAATGCGGGATAAAGTCTGATTTGTTAAATGTAATGTTGTTCATTATAATCTCTCCTTATTTGTTTAATGTAGTTGCAACTGCTTTTGCATCGACAAGTGCGGATAGCACCATGCCCATTGTATTGAAAAATTTGTTTGCTTTCATTTTGTTCATCATGCGTATCCGCTCCTTTTCGAATTGTTGTTGCCCTAATTTCTGTCTTAATTATATGAAATATGGCCGCCTGCAACTATCAAATTAGCTTACGGGAGACTTACACTTTTGTAAGAAAAAAAGACATTCGTGTAAGAATGTCCTTCACAGCATATTGATATGATGATGCTCTTCAATTGTTTTTAAAAAGCTACGCATCGAATTGGTCATGTAACTATCTTTACGGCGTATGAAAACAGTTGAAATACTACCGTATTTCTCCGGAATTGGATGGCAGTGTACTTTACCTGCTCTAGAAAGGTGCTGCACCGCAGACTGGGGGACGAGTGTAATCCCAAGACCGAGCGCTACGCTATTTAATATGGTTTCTAATATGTTAAATTCCATAATTCTTTTTGGTAGCAAACCTTCATCTTTAAGCCAACGTTCTAGCTTGGAACGGTATCCACATCCTTGATTAAAAACGAGTAGGGGCGTCGTAGTAAATTCTTCTATATGAAAAGCTTTATTTTGTGTAACCAGCATTAATTTTTCGGTGCTAACATCGTATTGTTCAATTAGTGGATGTTTAATAGGACCTGATATAAAAGCACCGTCTAAATGGTGATCGAGTACTTCTCTAATAAGTTCTTCCGTTAGACCGGCTTGTAATGATAAATCGACATTTGGATAGCTCTTATAGTAAGAAGACAAAATGGTAGGTAGTGTACTGACTGTTTCGACTGTACCAATTTTTAATATACCAGATGGTGTTTCACTATCTAAAAACACTTGTTTTAGCTCTTCAACATCTTGCAAAATTTTATGAACATAAACGAGCATTTTTCTTCCTTCAGCTGTTAAAGTCATGCCTCGTTTATGACGGTAAAAGAGCGGTGTTTTTAGCTCGTTTTCTAATTGTTTAATACGTGCGGTTACATTTGATTGTACGTAATTTAATTCCTTTGCTGCGCCACTTACACTACCTCGGTCAGCAACGCTCTGGAAGATTTGTAAGTCTCGTAATTCCATTGTATGCTCCCCCTTGATGTTAACTATCATTATAAATGATAGTTAACATCATTTTGAATCATTTTACGTGATATATTTTTTCTTTTACAATTCTCTTTGTGCAAATAGAAAGAAGTGAGGGATTGCGGTGAGAAGAAGTCAAATGATAATAGGTGCGTTGGCATGTTTAATTGCAAGTATGTCATGGGGAGCGATGTTTCCGGTTGCTGATCATGCGCTAGAATACATAGATCCGTTTTATTTTTCGTTAATTCGTTATGGGGCGGTAGCAATTGTACTGATGGTATTATTGCTAATGAAAGAAGGAAAGAAAGCATTTCGCTTAGAAGGAAGAGGAAAGTTACTCGTCTTTTTTGGAACAATGGCGTTTACCGTATACAATGTATTAATTTTTCTAGGACAAATGTTAATGGGAAAATCAGGTGTAATGGTAGCTTCTATTATGGAGGCGCTTATGCCGATGATTTCAATTTGTATTTTATGGGGATATAAAAATATAAAGCCGAAGAAGTATATGATAACGAGCATGATTATCGCATTTGTAGGGGCTGTATTTGTTATTACGAAAGGTGATATGAGTTTCTTTTTAACATTGAAAGATAATATATTTTCACTAGCATTTATATTTGTTGGTGTTGTAGGCTGGGTTATTTATACGATGGGTGGTCAAACGTGTAGCGATTGGTCAACATTACGTTATTCAACATTAACTTGTGTATTTGGGACAGCAGTTACAGGAAGTATAACTATGATCATTACCTCACTTGGATATGTATCAGTTCCAAGTATGGGAACGATTTCTGTTGTGAAGTATGACTTGTTATTTATGATGACATTACCAGGTATCGTAGCACTACTTGCTTGGAACTACGGTGTGAAAATCTTATCATCAATTAATGGTATTTTATTTATTAACTTTGTGCCAATTACTACTTTAGTTATTATGATGATGCAAGGATATAAAATAACGACATTTGATGTATTAGGAACATTATTTGTTATTGCAGCGCTTATTCGTAATAATGTTTGTCAGAGAAAAGAAGAAAATATAAATAAACAAGTTTTACAAGAAGAGCAATTGCGTCAAGCTGTTTAATAGGCAACTGGAGGATTTTTACATGTTAGAAAGTTTATTGTTTTTCTTTGCTGCTGGAGTTGCCTGCGAGCTTGCAGCAATTAATCGAAATGGTCGTAAGAATATAAAACAACAAGCTGAACTGATACAGCTTTTAAAAGAATTGAAGGAAAGAAAAAATTAAAAAGACGACCGGCATAGACGGTCGTCTTTTTCTATATAAAGTGAAACTTTAATTAGTGGGGATTTTGTTCATTCCTCACTGATTATTAGTCCTCACCAATCGGGCGTTTACGGGCAGTGGATCTCTCACCTAACTTCTTTGCTACAGCCGAATTTTGAGGTGGGAGTCTTACTGTCCGCAAATAGCGGGATAAAGGGGAAAGGGGACACAAAGTTATATAAGCGTAGCGGCGTAAATGAAAGCAGTAAGAAGAATCGAGCCGCTAGCTAGGCCTAAAAAATCTAATTTGTTAAAAGTCATGTTATTCATTATAAATTCTCCTTACTTGTTTAATGTAGAAGCAACAGCTTTTGCATCGATAAGAGCGGAAAATACCATGCCCATTGTATTTAAGAAATTGTTCGTTTTCATTTTGTTCATCATATAGATCCGCTCCTTTTCAAATGGTTGTTGTTACTTTCTGACTTAATTGTATACGATAGTGGAGGGAGTCACTATCGAATTAGCTTACAAGAAAATTACACTTTTGTAAGAATTGAAATTTAACAATAAATACTTATTTTTATTACCAACTCCTAAAACTTAGTGTTATAATCGTTATAAGAAAATGATTATACTTCGGATATTCAGAAAGGAACGAAACAAATGTATAAACTAATTACATTTTCGTTGAAATATATATTTAAAACAGCTGGGAAAGTAGAAGTACAAGGGAGAGAGAAATTACCGGAAGGTGGCCCTTACGTTGTTGCGTGCACACATACAAGTTTTATGGATGTTTTAATGTTAGCTGCAGGAATGTATCCAACTCAAATTCATTACATGGCAAAAAAAGAATTGTTTGAAGGTAAATTTAAAAATTGGTTTTTTAAAAATGTAAATGCGTTCCCTGTAGACCGTGCGAATCCAGGGCCAAGCACATTGAAAATACCATCGCGTTTATTAAAAGAGGGAAAAGTAGTAGGGATTTTCCCAAGTGGGACGAGATCATCAGAAGACGTTTCATTAAAAGCTGGGGCTGTTACGATTGCAATGCGTTCTAACGTTCCGTTAATACCGGCCGCTTATGTTGGTCCATCAAGTGTAAAAGAATTGATAAAAGGAAAAAAAGCGCAATTAGTTTTTGGAGAACCAATTCAAATTGATGCTGAAGAACAAATAGATCGAAAAACGGCTATGAAAATGATGACAGATGAATTAAATGCAAAGTTTGAAGAACTAAAGGAAGTTTTACAGCCAAATTAAAAGTAAGAAAAGACGACCGGGCATAGACGGTCGTCTTTTCTATTATTATTTATATAAAGGGGAAAGGGGACACAAAGTTATATAAGCGTAGCAGCGTAAATGAAAGCAGTAAGAAGAATCGAGCCGCTAGCTAGGCCTAAAAAATCTAATTTGTTAAAAGTCATGTTATTCATTATAAATTCTCCTTACTTGTTTAATGTAGAAGCAACAGCTTTTGCATCGATAAGAGCGGAAAACACCATGCCCATTGTATTTAAGAAATTGTTCGTTTTCATTTTGTTCATCATATAGATCCGCTCCTTTTCGAATAGTTGTTGCCTTGTTTCTGACTTAATTGTATGAAATATTGAGGAGAGTCACTATCGAATTAGCTTACAGGAAAATTACACTTTTGTAAGAAAAACAAATGAAAGTGTAATGATGAGAAGATTTGACATATGTTCATGTGATTTATTAAGTTAAAAGTAGAGGTGAGTGTATGGCTAATATTAAAGATATTGCAAAGATGGCTGGGGTTTCAGTTACGACTGTTTCGAGGGTATTAAATGATCATCCGTATGTAAGCAAAGAAAAAAGGAAAGTTGTTTTAGAAATAGTTGAGAAATTGAATTACTCACAAAATGCAAATGCTGTTCATTTATCAAAAGGGAAGACGAATATTGTTGGCGTGATTTTACCTTATATTAATCATCCGTCTTTTGATGCGATGGTGGGTGGAATGATGGAAGTTGCGTTAGCTCATAATTATCGAGTGCTTCTTTGTCAAACGAACTACAATAAAAAAGAAGAAATGAAAAGTTTACATATGTTGAAAACAAAGCAACTAGACGGTCTTATCATTTGTTCTCGTGCCAATGAGTGGGAAATTATAGAGCCTTATGCAGCATATGGGGCGGTTATTGCTTGTGAGGATAATGATATTGAAAGCATATCGAGTGTATATACAGATCATTTTAATGCCTTTCAATTAGGGATGAGTTACCTTATTGAAAAAGGTTATAAGAAGATTGGATATTGTACGGGAAGAAAGTTAGGGCCAAGTAGTAAGAAACGTTTTGATGCTTATAAACAACAGCTGCAATTAATAGATGAAGAAGTGATGGAAGATCGGATTTTCACAGAATGCTTTACATTAGAAGATGGTGTAAGAGTTGCACATCAATTCAAGGAGATGGAGAATCCTCCTGAAGCATTAATAGTGGCAGGGGATGAAGTTGCTATTGGGATCATGACAGAAGTTGAAAAATTAGGTATTAAAGTTCCTGAGGATTTAGCGATTATTGGTTTTGATAATCAACCGATTTCTCAAGTCTTACAACTGACAACCATTGACCAAAATTTAAAGGGAATAGGTAAGACGGCTTTTGAAATGTTTTACAGGCAAGTAAGCGATGAGAATTTTCCTAGACAAGAAAAGGTGGAAATTCCGTATGAACTTGTGGAGCGTTCTACAGTTTAGCCTTTATCCGTTATGTGTATAATCGCATAACGGATTATTTTTTTGAAATGTCTTTGACAGGAAACGCGTTTCATACTTTATAAATGATTTACACCGGTATGTAATAATCCATGGATTCTTTTCGAGTGTTAAAACAATGAATAGAATTTGGAGGAATATGCATGAATGAACTTTTATCGAGTATGAAAAAATATGTAAAGGATGACGAAGAGATTTTAGCCTTTATGGTAGGGATATTTGAGAATGATAATTTCACGCTATGTTATCAACATGGAATTTTTGCTGCCACGACTAGACGTCTCCTTTTTTACGGGAAATTTCCGTACTATCCCGCAATATTTAAAGATTACTCATATTTGCATATAGATGACATAGATTTCCGTCCATGTTTCGAGTTTACTTGTAATCATGAAACCGTTAGAGCTAAGTATATTCAGAAAGGGAATGTGGAGCAATTTGTTCGTGCAGTTAGAGCAAATATGAATAATTAATCACCCCTTTGTTTAAACATAATATTATGGTCATTATGAGAAAGAATGCGTAATAAAAACCACTTCTAAACCTCTAGGAGATAGTGATACAATGTCAAATGGGGGGAGGGATGAACTATGGTTAATCAACGTATAAAGGAAATCGCATTAATTACAATCGGTTCATTACTATTTGCAATTGGTATTAATTACTTCGCAATTCCAAACCGTTTATCAGAGGGTGGAATCATCGGTTTAACGGTTGTTACTTATTATTTATTTGATTGGTCACCAGGAATTGTGAATTTTGGTTTAAATGCAATTTTATTAGCTGTAGGTTATAAATTTTTTGATAAGAAAACGATGGTTTACACAATTATAGGTATTGTGGAAACATCTTTGTTTTTATACGTTACAGAGCACATTCAGTATCAAGTAAATAGTGATACATTATTAGCGGCTTTATTCGCTGGTGTATTTGTAGGTGTCGGATTAGGATGTATGTTCAAAGCTGGAGGTACATCAGGAGGATCGGCAATTTTAGCGCAGTTAGCAAATCAATATTTAGGTTGGAGCGTCGGAAAAGGCGTACTTATTATTGATATCATTGTAATTGCTGGTTCTGTATTTATAATAGGACAAGAAAAGGCGATGTATACACTTGTAGCTGTATTTGTCGGAGCGAAAGTGATTGATTTCATCGTGGAAGGTATGGATACAAAAACAGCTGTTACGATTATTTCGAATCAACCAGACTTAATTCGAGAGACTATTACGAAAAACATGACACGCGGTGTCACTGTATTAGAAGGACGTGGCGGATATACTGGTAAAAATAAAGAAGTATTGTATGTCGTTATTAATAAACAAGAGCTTGTTAAGTTAAAGCAAGTTATTAGTAGAGTTGATGAAGATGCCTTCGTTGTCATTCACGATGTGCGTGATGTACTTGGTGGTGGCTTTAAAGCGAGCTAAAAGATGAACGAGAAAATTCGTTCATCTTTTTTTATTCTTACAAAAATGTAAGGGTAATGTAATGGGATTGAATGGTAGATCAAATTCCCGCTCTTTAGAATGGATGTATAAGTATCCTGCAGAGGAGGAAGATCAGTATTATGAAGAAAAAAATGATTACTACTGTAATAGCTATGGTAGCGATAGTAGTAGTATTGCTACCTACGAAACTTGGACCAGTTATTGATAAGTATAATCCGCTTTATACGACGAAAGAATACTATACAATTGTGGATACGATCGGTCAGCATGTCGGTGATGAATGGTATGAATATGAATTTATTGCATTTGATGAACGTGGAAGAGAACAAAAAATAAAGAAAACTGTTAAACATATGTTAAAGAGAGATGAAGCGTTAAAGGTGTTCGCAAAAGGGCGTTACGGTGAGTCAATTGAAGAGATTGAGACTACAAGTATTCCTATAAATGCGAAGAGTAAACTTTTGGTGATGAGATAGCGAAATATACCCCCATCTATTTTTTGTCGAAAGTAAAAATACTGGGTTGGGGTATATTTTTGACTCATAAAAAAACCCCCTAGTTCGTATAAACTAGGGGTTTTTTTATATAAAGGGGAAGGGGACACATTGCAGTAATAAAAATGAAAGTATAAGAAGATTGGGCTACCGGCAATGTAATTTGGTTATGTGAGTATGCTTCTTATTTGGCTTACTTTCTAACCTTATTGTACGAAATATAGGTAAGGGAAACTATCGAATTACATTACACATATCTTACAAACATGTAAGCCTTCTGTAATGCAATTCGATAGTTAAAAGATAGTAAATTTAATATAGTGTAACTAGAAAGTCTCATTTTATTACTTTCTGATTCGTAATGTTAATGAAGAACGAAAAACCAACTAACTTTGAATAGCCCTCATCTTAGCTTAAGATGAGGGCCTTTTTTAAAACCTTACAATATTGTAAGGTTTACGTAAGTTAATTCGATAGTAATTTTGTCATATTTTTTGCATAATAGATACAAATAGATAAAAAATAATTAGGGATATATTAAGAAGGGAGAAAACCGGGATGCGTAAAGAAGAAGTAGTGAAGTTTCCAATTAAAGATTTCTGTAGCTACTTTACTGTTGCCATAGTATGTATTGGATTATTTGATATAATAACAAATTTAATTGTTAACTAATATAGATGATAAAACAAGAAAGGAGACCCTTTCTTGTTTTTTTTATGGGGGCATAAAGATGAAATGGATTGATAGCCATATACATGTTGATCAATATGAGAATGAAGAGAAAAGTAGATTACTTATAGATGTGGAAAACAGTAAAGAGATACAAGGGCTTATTGCAGTATCTATGAATTATCAATCATGTCTAGAAACTCTATCTTTAGCAAAGCGATATCCTTTTGTACATCCAGCAATAGGTTTTCATCCGGAGCAACCGACTCATAAAGAGGAATGTGAGCAAATTTATAAATTAATTGAAGATCATGTAGAGGAAATCGTTGCGATTGGTGAAGTGGGGCTCCCATATTATTTAAGGAAAGAAGATGAAAATATTGCTGTCGATCCATACATAGCGGTGTTAAAAGAGTTTGTTGAACTAGCTAGTAAATACGATTTACCAATTATACTGCATGCGGTTTATGAAGATGCTGACACTGTATGTGATTTACTTGAAGAATATAAAGTTTCACGTGCACACTTCCATTGGTTTAAAGGAAGTGAAGAGACAATGAAACGGATGATGAGGAACGGTTATTATATTTCTATCACACCGGATGTTTTACATAAGGAGAAAATTAGAAAAATTGTTTCGTATTATCCTTTAAAATATATGATGGTAGAAACAGATGGGCCATGGGAATTTCAAGATGGTGTTATGACGCACCCTAAAATGATTAAAGATGTATTACAAGAAATTAGTGTAATAAAAAGAATGTCTGTAGAGAAAGTTGCAGAGCAAATATATGAGAATACGGTGCGATTTTATCAAGTTATTGAGTCATAATAAAAACACCAAGCATCTCGCTTGGTGTTTTTATTATGACTCTAATTTTTTCGCGCGTCTTAATAATAAAAGAAAGACAATTATAATGAACCCAATTATAAGGAAGAACCCATGTTGTTTTATATAATCAATTATGTCCTTCGCACTTGTTGGCTGTTCAGCATGAATGCCGTCTTTATTAGTAGTAATATGAATATCTTTCATTTTTACTTCATTCGTTTCTTTTTGTAAATCAATCCACTCTATGTTTGGAATACTTTCTAGTTCTTTTAATACTTCTTTTAATGGTTTAACGCCCAAGTAAGGATGATAAAATGCACCGATAATTCCATCGGATAATTTTTCGACAGATAAAGCACGTTCTTTCATTTTTGCTATAGCTTGTGGTTTATCTTCTTCAATAAAGCCAACAGTTTCAGGAATTAATTTCATCCCATGTAAAAATGAAGGTGTACTTATATAAGCCGGTGAGTGCATCGATTTCCAAGTTTTATCGTTTAGTTGTATTTGTCCTACATAAGTTGAAAAATATTGTGATAGTATTTCATATCCTTTTTGAGACATTGTATAGTGCGGAGCTTCAAAAGCAACTGGATACAATTTAGCTTCTACAAGCTCTGTAATCCCTTTTTCAATATGCTCTTTAATATACTTTTCTTCAAAGGCTTTTCCGTTTTTAACGTATTTATTATAGTCCTCTGTAGATTGGAAATCGTCTTTTGTTTTTGGTTTTTCATGGTTCGGTTGACGAATTGGTTGATCAGTTTTTACATCCCAAAATTCAAAACCTTCGCCAGTTTCACTATCATAAAACTGATGTGTGTAACCATGCATAACGATAGAGCCACCATTATCTTGCATAAAGCGTAAAACATCGATTAATTCAGAGTTATCCTTTAAATGTACTGTTTTTCCTGTGTCTGGATCTTTGTAAACAGGGATAACGGTAATCATATAAGGGAGCTTTTTCTCTTTTAGTAATTCAGCGATTTCTTTTAATTGCTTTACATCTACAGCTGGGTGAACGTCTTCAAGACGTAAATAAGCTGTAGTTTTATTTGTCATAGGCTTTTGTTCGAAGTAAGAAAATAGCATTTCACCGACGTAATGGGACATCCAATCAAAAAGGTTCGGAGTTGCAACATAATATGATGTTCCTTGCTGAACGATTAACGGATGGGTTCCATCGGCACTCAAGGCGTAAGCAAGAGCTGTTCCTTTTGTTTCAACCTTCTTCATTAAGCGTTCTTCATGTAATTCATTTTTTAACTGGTGAGTCGGATATTCTATAGTGTGAGTTCGTATATCGGTTTCTTTCGAGGTAATGAAAGAAAAACGATTAGATAATTGTTCAACATTTTGTCCTAAAACTAATACTGGACCCGAGAAGTTTTCTAGAAATTGTTTTGCTTTAGTAGAAAAATCTTCTTTTTTCTCTCCAATATAAACAATATGTGTATAAGAAGATGAGTTAGTAGTTTCATTCATTTCTTTTAAACTTTTTACTGTTATATTATTTGTAAAGTGTCCTAACTGAGTATTAAGGATTTGTACATTGTTTGTAATTTTGTTGTTTTCTGTACTATACAAAATAAGTACTTTTGGCTTGGATGATGTTTGTGCAGAGATATGTATAGGAAAGAGTAGTAAAATGCTAAAAAAGAGTAGTAGGAATTTTTTCATTTATATATGCTCCTAGTCTATATAGAATTCAATTTACAATTATATACAATAAATGAGTTGTAGTCCATGTAAGTTACATTTTTGTACGTATTTACCACCTTTTTTTTCACAAAATCGGTCTAAAGCATGATGATAATATGTATAGTTATTTGCTATGATTGAAGGGTAAGAGAATGATAGAGTGTAGGTAATTGTAAAGGGAAGGCTGAAGGGGGACAAATTTCAGCGGAGAAAGAGGTAGAGGTAGTGAAGAAATTCTTTGTAGGATTTTTAGTTGTTCTTGGAGTGTATTTATATTTCCAAGGAAAGTCTGAAGGAATGGGTAAGCTAATGAATGAAACAAGCTATGTTGATTCAGAAGAAGTAAAACAGATGAAACAAATCATTATAGAGGAAGCAAAGAAAGTAAACCTTCCGGAATGGATACCTCTTACAATTGCCGAACATGAAAGTAGGTTAAATCCAAGAAGTGTTGGAGATAACGGAACTTCATTCGGATTGTTTCAATTACACCGCGGTGGTGGGCTTGCGCCAGATCATTTAACTGATGAAGAGCTGAAAGATCCACGTATAAATGCACAAATTGCAATGCCGCATTTAATGAAAGGTTATAAGCGCGGGGTGCAAAAAGGTTTGACTGATTTTGCATTACTGAAATATATAGCGAATACATCTGGATGGCCAGGGAATTTAGGACCAGAGTGGACGGATAACAATATGAAGTATAACATCGGATTAGAGGATGTGTACTATCGAAATAAAGGTGTAATTAAAGAGTAGGTTTTCTATACCTACTCTGTTTTTCTATGAATAATTGTATCCTCTTGCCTCGTGAAATACTGCGCTAATTGTATTTTCACATCTTCTAGTTTTGTAGAAACTTGCGGTATTTTATAGCCTACATACAACGGTGAAACTACAAACCTGGGAACAACTTTACAAATGATTTTTCCGTTCAGGTGATAGAAGAATAAGTTATAACTACTACACCCTTTATGGAAATCCGTTAATATGTAACATACAGTTTGCTGAATGTAACTTGCCATTTCATCTATAAATGCAATATCTTCAATGATGATGTTAAATTCAGTAAAACCGATAATGGGGCGCTCTGAAATATTAAGTTCAATGCGTTCGTTTTTTTGTACAATTACCCCTTGGAAATTTTCGTTTTCTATGTTTGCGAGATAGTCTACATATTTCATTCCGATAATTTGCATATGTGCATGATGCAAACTTCCACCTGAAAATGGACCATGATTTTTATATAAAATAACAGATGTAAATTCATCACTTTTCTGTAAGTCTAACCAGTGTTTAATGGAAAAACGAATTAGTGATCTCATATGTTCTTCTGTATATGTTGCGATATGATCATCACAATTATCCGTTTCGATTAGCACGGTTTGAAATGTATCTTTTAGTGTAGGGAATTTATTTTTCAACCAAATAATAGAACCCTCGGTTGCTAAAATATCAGTTAAATTTTCTCTGTCACAAAAAGGACATGTAGCGCTTCTGTTCCGAATGCTTTCTGGTTTTTGTTTACCGATATCGTTTAAAAAATATAGTTGTTGTGTATCCATTTCTCTATACCCCTTTTAAATGTGTGTAAAACTTCCGTCTAATACATTCGGGAAAAGGAGGGGGAAATCCTTTAAAGGAAATAGAGAAAAAATAAAAGACAAGATATCCTCATTACAATAGGGTACCTTGTCTTTTATTTTTTCTTTAATAGTGTGTATGGATAATATAGAGCACTTTCATTTTGTTTCTTTTTTCTATTTTTTATTGTGTATAAGGCAATTGCTGTACTTGCGATTACAATAATGGCTTTCTTCATATTCATATACCCCTTTTTATTGTTGGTTTAATTCTTGGCTAACTGCTTTTGCATCGACTAAAGCGTGTAAAACCATTTTTACCATGTTCATCATATTCCTTCACTCCTTTTTATAATTCGTTTAGTTCTTTTACAACTGCTTGTCCGTTCACTAATACCTCAAAGATTGCTTTTACGATTTCTTTTATCATGATTGTTTCCTCCTTTATTTGTCTCTCTTGTTTACATCTTTATTGTATAGGGAGGCGTCTTTTCGTACTATCGCTTTCCATTACGTGAACATAACAGTTTTGTAAGATTTGATGTCACTTATTGAAATGTTTAGTCTATCTTCATTATTTTCAGAAAAATGACTATTCAAACATGAAATGGGAAAGTATAATAAAGAAGTAAGTATTAAATTCCGTACGAAAGGGGTGAATGAGATGAAATGTTCTTTAGCTACGCGCACAAAATTTTTAGATTATATCTATATTTGTCGTGCGATTTTTCATGATGTAGTTGTTAACGGGATACGTATGCCCTTTTTTAACAATTGCATAGTAGCTATTGAACGATAGAAATCTCTTCACCCATTTTTGATAAACGTGTGAAAAGGGAGCTATTTGGCTTCCTTTTTCTATGCCAAAAACCATGGGGAACGTTTCTTTCCCATGGTTTTTTATATTGAAAGGAGTACGGAAAATGACAATTTGTAGTGTAAATAATGTAACGAAATCTTTTGGTGGAAACATCATATTTGAAAATATATCGCTTGAAATAAAGAATGGAGAACGTATTGGATTAGTTGGTCGTAACGGTAGTGGGAAGACAACTATCTTTCAGCTTCTAACAGGAATGGAGAGTTTGGATGTAGGAGCCATTCATATAAAGAAAGGTACACGCATCGGTCATGTAGCACAAATTCCAAAATTCAATAATGAAATGAATGTATATGATGTATTAAGCTCCGCTTTTAAAAAGGAAAAAGAGTTGGAGATAGAAATGCATGCTTTAGAAAAAAATATGGCGGAAGAACAGGAATCATCTGCTTTACAAAAATTGATGGAGAGATACGGAGTAATTCAAGAAAGGTACGCGTTTCTCGGTGGTTATGAAATAGAAGCGAATATTATGAAGGTAGCAAATGGTCTACAGGTGACGGAACTATTTTCCCGATCATTTATGGAGTTAAGTGGTGGAGAACAAACAAAAGTAAGCCTTGCGTATATGCTATTGCAGAAACCAGATTTACTTTTATTAGATGAACCAACAAATCATCTGGACTTATTTGCAGTCGAGTGGTTAGAGCAATTTCTAAAAGAGTATACAGGAACAGTTATGGTCATTTCACATGATCGCTATTTCCTTGATGAAGTTGTAACGAAAATTTTTGATTTAGAAGATGGAGAAATTCACGTATATCATACGAACTATTCACAGTTTGTTGAGGAAAAGGAAGAAAGATTGCTTCAAGAATTTCAAGCGTATCAAGAACAGCAAAAGAAAATAAAGAAAATGAAAGAAGCAATTAAGCGTCTACGTGAATGGGCAAATCAAGCGAATCCGCCGAATGAAGGATTGCATAAGAGAGCCAGAAATATGGAACGTGCATTAGAGCGCATAGAGAAACTAAAGAGACCCATTTTGGATAGAAAACAGATGGGACTTCAGTTTGAAGGGCAAGAGAGAAGCGGAAAAGATGTTGTTGTAATGAAAGAAGTGAGTAAAGGATTTGCTGACAGATCTTTATTCGAGAAAGTAAATTTGCATATTCGTTTTCAGGAGCGCGCAGCTATCGTTGGACGTAACGGTACAGGAAAGACTACGTTATTAAAATTACTACTAGAAGAAATGAAGCAAGATACTGGTGAAATTCGGATTGGTAGTAGTGTGAAAATCGGTTATTTATCGCAACATGCGTACGGGAATATGAAGAACAATGTATTGGAAGCTTTTAGAGAGTGTGTAGCTGTAGCAGAGGGAGAAGCAAGACATATATTAGCTCGGTTTTTATTTTATGGTCCAGCTGTTTTTAAGAAAGTAACGCAACTTAGCGGTGGAGAAAAAATGAGGTTAAGACTCGCGCAACTTATGTATCAAGATGTTAACTTTCTCATTTTAGATGAACCGACGAATCATCTTGATATTGAATCAAGGGAAGTTTTAGAGGAAGCCCTTGAACAATATAACGGGACGATTTTAGCTGTTTCACATGATCGTTATTTCTTAAATAAATTGTTTGAAAAGACATATTGGATTGATGAGCACAAATTATTTGAGTTTGCAGGGAACTATGCATGGGCTCGTCAAAAGTGGGAAGAAAGAATTGAGAAACAAGTAGCAAAACAGAAGCAGCAACAGCAACAGCAAGGGAATAGAGCGTTAGAAGTAATGCCTATAAAAAAGAAGAAGGCTAGGAATTTAGAGGAAGTTGAAAGCGAGTTAATGCATATAGAAGAAGATATATATGCACTTGAATGTAAAATGGAACATGTAGTTGATGTTGAAATGCTTGAACAATTGTATGAAGAAAAAACGAAAAAAGAGTTTTTACGAGCGGAGTTATATAATGAGTTAGAGAATATTGTGGAGTAAAGAGTAGAAAGCTAATTCCTTTCAGTTTTGCTGAAGGGATTAGCTTTCTTTTTTATAATAATATTTTACGTAAAGGATAAAGTGAAACTTTAATCAGTGGGGGGTGTTCATCCCCCACTGATTATTAGTTGAACCAATCGGGCGTTTACGGGCAGTTAATCCCCCCATCTAACTTCTTTACTCCAGCCGAATTTTGAGGTGGGAGTTTTACTGCCCGTTAATGCGGGATAAATAAAAAATGTGTTTCACGTGAAACAGTAATTTTGATAAATCTTTGTTACGCAATTTTCATAGGTTGAGAAACATATGAAATGGTAAGAAGGAAAATAAACGTTATTAGAAGTGTTTTTGATAAGAGTAATTACAAAAGTATTGGCTAATTATTTCCCAAGACATAAGTGTGTGTAATAGAGACTTGGGGATTGAAGATAAAAAAGAAAGCAGAGTTACAGCTTTACGCGCTGAACTCTGCTTTCTTTTTGTGTGGTATCTTCCCTCGTTGAAATTATAATAGCGATCCCGAGCATAACGAAAAAAGCTAAAAAGAGGACGAACTTTGGGAAGAACGGGAATAGTAATAACGCCCCGACTATCATGATTGTTAATAATACATAGTGCAGGACATATTGGAATAGGTTGTCCATATTTTCGCCCCCTTCTTGGTAGTTAATTGTTATTATTCTATGCGGGACTATTAGGTAATAGAAGGTGTTTTTTATTTTTTGAAAGAAATCAATTAGCCAGGATTGACATAACTAGTGAAAAGGAATAATCTTGAAATTAATTCATACTATTTTTATATGAAAAATAAGGATAGTTACAGAAATGGGCTTTATGTTACTACTCAATTAGAAAATAGGAAAGTAAGGGTGAGAATTATGCGAAAGGTCTTTAAAGGGTTATTTGCTACGTTTCTTAGTACATCGGTTTTATTAGCAGGATGCGCTCAAGAAGAGACAAGTACAAATAAAGCAACGAAGATGCCAAAAGTGAAAGATGAATTTATTAAAGCGAGTGACAAAGTAAAAAGTCCAGCAAAGGCAAAGGAAAGAAAAGATACTTTTGTAATTGGAATGCCGAGCCCTGGCGGGATATTCCTTCCGCATTTCATGGAGAATGGATGGGATGGCAATATAACGCAAGCTATCTTTGCTCCTCTTGTTGGGCTGGATAAGGAAGGAAAACCAATCCCGATTCTAGCGAAGAAGTGGGATATTTCGGAGGATCAGCTTACATATACGTTACATTTGAAAGATGATGTAAAGTTTAGTGATGGTTCGCCGTTAACAGCGGACGATGTAGCATTTACATTAACGTTACTACATGACCAGACATATAGCGGAGCAACTGATATAAGTCAAACAGCAATAAAGGGTGGGCAAGCATATAAAGAAGGAAAGGCTACATCTATTGAGGGGATTCAAGTCATCGACCCGAAAACAATTACGATTACAACTGAAAAGGTAAATGCCCAAACATTATCATTAATTGGTGGAGAAGTTATATCAAAAGCTTATTACGGTAAAGAATATAAGCAAGGAAATTTAGAGTATTTAAAAGAGTTATACGGAAAACCGATGGGAGCAGGAGCTTATAAACTAGATAAATATATTCCAGGTCAAGAAGTTCGTTTTGTAGCAAATGAAAATTATTTTGAAGGTAAACCGCAAATTGAGCACTTTATTTATAAAATTACAAAAGGTGATACGAGTTTGCAACAATTTCAAGCGGGAGAAGTAGATTATGATGGCTTCACGACAAATGCGGAAACGATTGAGCAATTAAAAGAGCTAGGTTTCGCTAATATTAATGTGTATACAGGAAGTTCTTACGGCTACATTAAAATGAATTATAAGAAGCCATACTTTAAAGATAAACGTGTACGCCAAGCGTTTATTTACGGATTAGAGCGCCAAAAAGTAATTGATACGTATTTCCAAGGTTATGCCTCACTCGTTAATGTACCAATTACACCAGTTTCGTGGGCGTATACAGAAGAAGGAATCAATAAATACGAATATAATTTAGAAAAAGCAAAGAAATTACTTGATGAAGCAGGATGGAAGGCTGGGTCAGATGGTATTCGTGAAAAAGATGGTCAGAAATTGAAGGTAAGTTATTTTGCCTCATCAGCAAGTAAAATTAATGATGTGATGATCCCTGTTATGAAAGAGGATTATAAAAAGATTGGGGTAGATTTCAACCCAGAATACATGGACTTTAATACGATGATTTCCAAGGTAATTAAAGGAGATTATGATTTAGCGATGGTCTCCACACCGATGATTGATGATCCGAGCGGAACAATTGAGGAGTTTGTTTTGTCAAGTAAGCGTAATTATGATGGATATCATAATCCGAAAGTAGATGAATTAGCCAAGCAGGCATTAGAAACATTGGATATTGAAAAACGAAAAGAAATCTATAAAAAACTATATCAAGAGTTAAGTGAAGATCCACCTGTTATTTTCTTAAACAATAGTAAAGTCGTTTCTGCTCACAACGCACGAATTCAAGGATTACAAGAAGATAACTATAATGGTATATTGTTAAGTTTACCTAAATTGAATATTGCTCAATAATTTTTGGAGAACTCTCAAAATATTTATATAGAAATAATTGACAAAATATACTGAAAGATATAAGCTAATAACCATAAAGTCTACCGGAAAGGTCGGAATAAGATTGTTACCCCTCAAAAACATCTGTTTTTTTACGTTAAAAACCGACTTTTCCGATTGGCTATAAAATGTTGCTGTGGGAGGCATACATAAGGCAAGCAGTTCATAAGGTGTAATTATTAAAAAAAAGTTAGGGTGGGGACAATGAAGAAAAAGACAAAAAAATGGGCTGGTTTATTTTCAGTATTACTGAGTAGTTCGTTTGTGTTATCTGCTTGCGGGGGACAGGAGGATACGGCTTCTACAGAACCAGTTAAACAGCAAGATTTAAAAAATATAAAAATCGAAAAGATTGCTGCTACAGATAAGACGAAAGTGCCTGACAAAGCAAAAAGTCGAAAAGACACGTTAGTTGTTGGGATTAGTAAACCAGGTGGTGTCTTTTTACCATACTTCCAGCAAAATGGCTGGGATGGAAATGTAACTTCTGTTATTTTTGCATCTCTTGTATCGACAGATAAACAAGGAAAACCAACTCCAGAATTAGCTGAGAAGTGGGATGTTTCCTCTGATCAGTTAACATATACATTCCATTTACGTAAAGATTTAAAATTTAGTGATGGTTCACCGTTAACAGCGGATGATGTAGCGTTCACATTGACGCTTTTACATGATAAGGCATACGAGGGTGAAATGGATATTTCTCAATATGCTGTTAAAGGCGGAAAAGAATATAAAGAAGGTAAAGCAACTTCTATTGAAGGAATTCAAGTTGTTGATCCACAGACAATTAAAGTTACGACTGAAAAAGTTAATTCCCAGACACTAACTGCTTTAGGTGGCCCGGTGTTATCAAAAGCTTATTATGGAAAAGACTATAAACAAAATACAAGTTTAGATTATTTAAAAGAGTTATATGGAAAACCGATAGCTGCGGGCCCATATAAATTTGAAAAGTATATTCCTGGTCAAGAAGTTCGATTTGTAGCAAATGAAAATTATTATGCAGGTAAACCGAAAATTCCAAACTTCATTTATAAAATTACTGCTGGTGATACGAAGCTTCAATTATTCCAAACAGGTGAGGTTGACTACACTGGCCTAGGTACTGGTGATGAAGTTCTTGAACAAGCGAAAGGTTTACAATTCGCGAATATTCAAATCGAAACAGCAGCATCATTTAGTTATATTTATATGAATAATAATAAGCCGTACTTAAAGGATAAAAAGGTTCGCCAAGCACTTATTTATGGGTTAGATCGCCAAAAATATGTTGATACAGCATTAAAAGGGTACGGTACAGTAGCTAGTGTACCAATCCATCCAACTTCTTGGGCTTATACGGAAGAAGGAGTTAATAAATATGAATACGATAAAGAAAAAGCGAAAAAATTATTAGATGAAGCAGGGTGGAAAGTTGGTTCGGATGGAATTCGTGAAAAAGATGGTAAAAAATTAAAGCTTTCTTATTTCGGCCCAAGTTCGGCTAAGGATAGTGATTTATTAATTCCAATTGCGAAAGAGAATTATAAAGAGATAGGTGTAGAATTTAATCCGGAATTTATGGACTTTAATACTATGCTGTCTAAGGTAAATAAAGGTGATTATGATTTAGCTTCTGTTTCGACACCGATTACAAGTGATCCAAGTGAAACAGCTGGTGAATATTTGTCTAGTGCAAATGAAATTAGCCTTGGTTACAAGAATGCAAAAGTAGATGAGTTAATTCAAAAAGGTATTGAGACAGTTGATATTGAAAAACGTAAACCTATTTATAAAGAATTGTATAAAGAATTAAGTGATGACCCACCAGTAATTCTATTAAACTACCGTAGAACAATTACGGGTTATAACGGGAATATAAAAGGAATTGACCCTGAAAAATACAATAGTATTAGTGCAAACTTACCAGTATTATCATTTGAAAAATAACGATAAGAATGTATAAGTAGAAGGCATTTTTTCATCCGGCAATTAATAGTGCCGCTTTGAAAAAATGTTCTTCTATTTTAAGCATAAGATTGGAGAGAAAAAGGGTGAAAACATATATCATTCGTAGGTTGTTACAAATGATTCCTACATTGTTGGGTGCGTCAGTTATTATCTTTTTTTTGTTCGCGCTTCTTCCAGGTGACTATATTGATTCAAATCCAAAGATTACACCACAAAGAGCTGCGGAGCTTAGAGAGCTATATGGTTTAAATAAACCAATTGTTGAGCGATATTTCCACTGGCTAGGTAATGCATTGCAGGGGGATTTTGGTTTTTCTCTTCAATATCAAGAACCTGTAACATCATTGTTAAATAAATTCATATGGAATTCATTTATTGTTGCGGTTATTGCATTGTTCTTTATTTGGCTAATTGCACTTATTATCGGTGTATTTTCAGCAACAAAGCAACATTCCTTATTCGATAAGCTTGTAACAATTGGTGTTTTTGCAGCGATGTCATTTCCTTCATTCTTTATCGGTTTGTTTTTAATTAAAGTGTTCGCGGTTGATTTAAAGTTATTACCGATAGGCGGGATGATTGATGTTGGCAGTAATTCGACTGGACTTGCTTACGTAATAGAGGTTTCAAAGCATATGGTTTTACCGGTGTTTATTTTAACTCTCCTTGGAGTAGGCTCATTAACTCGCTATTTTAGAACGAGTATGTTAGAAGTTGTACGGCAAGATTATATTCGAACGGCTAGAGCAAAAGGTTTAAAGGAGAAGACTGTTATTTATAAACATGCATTGAAAAATGCAATTTTACCGGCTATTACATTGCTTGCATTTGAGTTACCAGGATTGTTTTCAGGGGCAATTATTATTGAACAAATTTTCAACTGGCCAGGTATCGGCAATATTCAATTAGAAGCGCTTAATTTCCGTGATTATACAGTATTAATGGCATTTACGATGTTTCTTTCTTGTTTAACAATTGTTTCAAACTTTTTAGCGGATGTTGTATATGCAGTTGTTGATCCACGTATTCGGTTGAAGTAAGGGGGGAAAGAGATGGAAACTGTTACAGCAATTACAGAGAAAAAAGCAAAAAAGAAAAGACGGAATGAATCATCACCGTGGAGGCAAGCTTTTAAAAGGATAAAGAAAAATAAGATGGCACTTATAGGGTTTTATGCATTAGTTTTTATGTTTTTATTTTGTTTTATCGGTCCATTCTTTTCACCGTATGCATCCGGAAAAATACAAGTTGCGCTAATTAACAAACCACCTAGTTTTTCTCATTGGCTTGGTACAGATCAATTAGGAAGGGATATTTTAACAAGGCTTATGCAAGCGGGGCGGATTTCATTAACAATTGGCTTAGCTTCAATGGTTTTATCAGTTATACTAGGAGCTTTATTAGGAGCTATTGCAGGTTTTTATCGTGGCATCGTCGACAATATTATAATGCGTCTTGCAGATATTTTAATGTCGATGCCAGGATTACCCTTACTTATTATAATGGGAGCTATTTTATCAGAATGGAAAGTACCATCTGACTATCGTCTTTATGTCATTATGATTATTTTAAGTTTAGTAGGTTGGCCAGGGCTTGCACGTCTCGTACGAGGTCAAATTTTATCGCTTCGAGAACAATCGTTCATGCAGGCTGCTGATGTGTTAGGAATAAAAGATTACCGCAAAATTGTATATCATTTAATCCCAAATGTTTTACCAATATTAATTGTTGTATCAACATTAGGTGTTGCGGGTTCTATATTAGGAGAGTCTGCACTAAGCTATTTAGGTCTTGGTGTCGTTCCACCTACACCATCGTGGGGGAATATGATTAGCGCAGCAAACTCATTAATTGATTTCCAAAAGCGTCCTTGGTTATGGATTCCACCCGGTTTTGCAATTTTTATAACAGTTGTATCAATTAATTTACTGGGCGATGCACTTCGTGATGCATTAGATCCAAAGATGAAGCGGTAGGTGAGGAAGCATGAGTAAAGCAGTAGTAGAGATAAAGGATTTACAAACACACTTTCAGACGGAAGAAGGGACAGTAAAGGCTGTTAATCATGTTAGCTTTTCAGTTCGGGAAGGTGAAACAGTTTGTGTAGTAGGCGAATCAGGTTGCGGGAAAAGTGTAACGGCCTTATCTATTATGGGACTTATTGCTGAATCTGGCGGCATCGTTGGTGGCGATATTCTTTATGAAGGAAAAAGCCTTTTAGGAATGAAAGAGAAAGAACTTCGTAGTTTAAGAGGAAATGATATTGCGATGATTTTCCAGGAACCGATGACATCGCTTAATCCAGTCTTCACTGTTGGAGAGCAAATTGTTGAGACGTTAAGAGAGCATGAACTACTTAGCAAAAACGAAGCATACAAAAAAGCAATTGAATTAATTCGTAAAGTTGGTATTGCTCGTGCTGATGAAATTGTCCATTCTTATCCGCACGAACTGAGCGGTGGAATGTTACAACGTATTATGATTGCTGTTGCACTTAGTTGTAATCCAAAGTTATTAATTGCAGATGAACCGACAACAGCTCTGGACGTTACGATTCAAGCGCAAATATTAGACTTACTAAGACAAGTAAAAGAGGAATTTAAAACGTCCATTTTATTAATTACACATGATCTAGGTGTTGTAGCAGAAATGGCCGATTACGTTGTTGTTATGTATGGTGGTAAAGTCATTGAAGAAGCTCCAGTAGTAGAGCTATTTCAAAATCCTAAACACCCATATACGAAAGGGTTGCTAAAATCAAAACCAGTAATGGGGAAACGAACAGATAAACTTTATTCTATCCCAGGGCAAGTTCCAAATTTAGTTGGCTTAGATGAGTTTTGCTACTTTAGTGGCCGCTGTGAACATTGCATGGAAATATGCAAAAATGAAGCGCCAAATCTTAATGTGCATAACGAGGATCATAAAGTAGCTTGTTGGTTATATGAGGAGCGTGCTGGGCAATGAGTGAACCGTTATTAGAAGTGAAGAACTTAAAAACGTATTTTCCGATTAAGGGCGGCGTATTTAGTAGAACGATTGGACATGTGAAAGCGGTAGATGGGGTAAGCTTTACAATTGATAAAGGAGAAGTGTTTGGCCTTGTAGGAGAGTCTGGAAGTGGGAAAACGACGATAGGGAAAACAATTCTCCGTCTCGTTCAAAAAACAGAAGGTGAAGTGAAATTTAAAGGTCAAGATGTTCATGCTTTCTCAAAAGAGGAGCTGAGAAAGCATCGTCCTAATATGCAGCTCGTCTTTCAAGATCCATTTAGCTCATTAAATCCAAGAATGAGAATTGGAGAAGCGCTTGGTGAGCCAATGTTGGCTCACGGGCTAGCGACGAAAGAAAATGTCCGTGAAAAGGTGATAGAAGTATTGGAGTTATGTGGTTTAGCGCCGTATCATATTGACCGGTACCCTCATGAGTTTTCCGGTGGGCAACGTCAGCGTATCGTTATTGCAAGGGCAATGGTATTAGATCCAGAATTTATTGTGGCTGATGAGCCTGTTGCGGCATTAGATGTATCTATTCAAGCGCAAATCATTAATTTGTTTAGTGAATTACAGGAGAAAAAGGGATTGTCCTATTTATTCATTTCACATGATTTAAGTGTTGTGGAGCACTTATGTACGAAAATTGGAATTATGTACTTAGGAACTATTGTGGAAACAGCATCACGTGATGAGTTATTTGCGAATCCACTTCATCCATATACAAAAGCATTATTATCAGCAGTACCAATACCTGATCCAACGGTTAAACGAGAACGGATTATTTTAGAAGGGGATATTCCAAGTCCGGCAAATCCGCCGTCAGGTTGCCGTTTTCATACACGCTGCCCCTTTGCTACAGATGTTTGTAAAAAGAATGTACCAGAATTCCGTAATGTGGGTGAAAATCATTTTGTTGCTTGTCACCATGTGTGAAAAAAAGGACTCTTTCAAAAAGTGAAAGAGTCCCTTTTTTTATTTACTAGATGAAGTTTGTTTCAATACAAATTGCTCGATTGCATGAGCAACACCATGTTCATTGTTTGTTAATGTTACAACGTCACATAGTTTTTTTACATCTTCTTCGGCATTTCCCATTGCAACTGATAAGCCTGCAACTTGTAACATTGGCACGTCATTAAAGTTATCGCCGATTGCAACAGTATCTTCAATTGGTATATTGAAATAAGCTGCCATTTCTTGCAAACCATTGCCTTTATGGCCATGCTTATCCATAATTTCTACATTAGTAGGAGCTGATGCCGTAACTGAAATGTCCGTATCTCCTTGTAAAGTTTGTAATAGCTGTGAACGATGAGCAGCATTAAATGTTAAAATGAAGAATTTAGATATTTCTAATTCTGGATTATTTACGACATCTTCTATTTTTTGGAAATCAGTAATTAAGTTAGATTTCTTTTGTTTTTCTGTAATTCTTTCAAGCTCTTCAAGTGTAACATCTAGTGTATGTTTGTTTTCTTCGAATGTCTGCATGACTTGACCTTGCCATGTATAAGGAGAATAAACCCCTTTATTTGTGTACAACTTATATGGGAAACCTTCAGATTCTAGTAATTTTGCAAGCTTGTATACTTTATCATTTTGTAAACAACGCGAGTTAATTACTTTTCCGTCCACATAAACAATTGCCCCATTGCTTGCTCCAACTGGAAGAGATAGTTTATATTCTTCCAATAATTTCAAAGCATCCTCCTTCGCGCGGCCAGAACAAATCATTACAATATGACCAGCTTCTTTTGCGGTTTGGATAGCTTGTAAGTTCTCTTTGGAGATTTCAAGATTAGATGATAGTAGTGTACCATCCATATCTAGTGCGATTAATTTCAAAATGACCACCTCTTTGTTTCCATTATACATAGTTATATAGAGGAAACATATAAACTTATCTTGGAAAGATAGTATTTAATCCCGCATTAATTTGCCAGTAAAAGCTCGATTGGTGAGGGGGAATAATCAGTAGGGAATGGAACCCTTGCTGATTAAAGTTTCACTTTGTTTTGTAACAAAATAGAGATGAATAATATTATATTTCGCTTTATGACCGTAATGTTACACTAGTGTTACGAACATGATTGTAGTAGAAAACGCATTAAAACAAGGTTTTTGAGTGTTTATTTAAAAAAACGTAAAAAAAGTGTAATAAAATTTACGTAATTATATTGCAACGTAATAATACTTATGTTACATTAATGTTACAAACGTTACGTAATTAATTTCAATGTAACGTTAATATGAAAACTATGAACTAATCATTTCTTAGAAATTACATATAGATAACTTATAAAAAGGAGAATGAATGATATGAACAACGAGCAAGTATTAAACGTAACAAAAGGTGACTTCTTAGGATCAGCAAGCGGAGC
>NZ_JAFEMR010000026.1:0-67698 GCF_016892495.1 Bacillus sp. RIT 809
TATTTTGAATATATCATAGATTTAAAATTAAATAAACGGACATTAAATTTTTATATTTTATATAGAATAACAGTGAAATAAAAGTGAAGGAAGTTTTCAAAATAGACTAGTTTTTTATTTGAAATGTAATTTGATTTGTTTCATGAAATAGATCCAGTTCCGGTAAAATCAGTTGCAACAAGTGAACATTACGTTCATCGATAGAATAAGGTGAAACTAAGAGGAGCATATCAAAGTCGGTGTCACCGACTTATGGGACAGCTCACTTCTTATTGTGGAAACGGGGCAGTACAGAAGGGAAAAAAACTCTGTGTTTCTTTTTAATTAATATATTTATTGGGAAAAACTTCGGAATTTCCGGCACAAATGCTCCTTCTATCCTATAATAGAAGCTATTTTGGACGTAAGCAATTTGTAAGGAATGAGTAAGAAAAAAGAGATTTTCATAGTATAAAATATTTATTATACCTGCGTATAACACCTACTACTAATAATGTGTTATAATACGAATTAGCAACATAAAGGAAAGGAATTAGAAAAAATGACATTACAAAATACTAAAAATTTAAAAAAACAAGTTGCTCCTTTTGAAAAATCAACGGCAAAAAAAAGTGTTTGGCAAATCATCAATACGGTAGTGCCATTTATTATCTTATGGTACCTTGCTTATAAAAGCCTGTCCGTTTCTTATTGGTTAGCATTAGTTCCATCTCTGTTAGCCGCTGGATTTATGACACGGGTTTTCATTATTTTTCATGATTGTACCCATCATTCTTTTTTTAAAAGTCGTCGTGTAAATAGAATAGTAGGGACATGTATGGGTGTTTTAACTTTATTCCCGTTTGATCAATGGGGGCATGAGCATTCCGTTCATCACGCTACAAGTGGTAATTTGGATAAGCGAGGTACAGGAGATATTTGGACCCTTACAGTGAATGAATATTTGGCAGCGCCATTTAGACTCCGTTTAGCATATCGTTTATATCGCAATCCATTCGTTATGTTTGGATTAGGTCCGATTTATGTTTTCCTACTTAAAAATAGATTTAACCGAAAAGGTGCTAGAAAGAAGGAACGCATGAACACCTATTTGACGAATGTTTTAATTGTTGCTTTAGTAGGATTACTTTGCTGGGCAATTGGATGGCAATCGTTTCTTTTAGTACATGGTTCCATATTCTTAATAGCAGGTTCAATAGGTATTTGGCTGTTTTACGTACAGCACACATTCGAGGATTCTTATTTTGAAGAAGATAAAGAGTGGGAATATGTGAAAGCGGCAGTAGAAGGAAGTTCATTTTATAAACTTCCCAAAATCCTGCAATTTCTAACTGGTAATATTGGATTTCATCATGTTCACCATTTAAGTCCAAGAGTACCTAACTATAAACTAGAAGAGGCACACAATAATACGCTTCCTTTAAAAAATGTACCAACGATTACTCTTGCTACAAGTTTGCGTTCAATTCGTTTCCGTCTATGGGATGAACAAAGTAACAATTTTGTTAGCTTTAAAGACGTTAAAAATTTAGTGAAAAACAATGTTTCTATTCCAGTAAAATCAGAACTATAACTTCACCACATATAACTGACTCCCCTTAATCATTTTCGATTTAAGGGGAGTTTTTGTTTAAATGGTAAATGCCGGATAAACAGCAAACTTAAATGATTCAAATTGTAATGGAGGTGGATTAGGAAATAGTAGGTATTAATATAAGAAGACGATAAAAATATTATGTTAACAATTTGAGGCGATTGATATTACTTTTTTCAATAGATATTATGCTTAGTCTCTGAGTATATTTCATCTGGTATGCATCATGTCTTACAAGAAACGTATGATTTAAAACTTAATACAATCTGCAGCAAATACATATGAAAATGATGTTACCTTAATAATAAAAGGGTATTACGCCATGAAATAAATGATAATAAGAACAGATTAATTATTTTAGAATAACAAAATACAAAACGGACAAACTCAATTATCCTTGAATTTGTCCGTTCAGTTACTGGTGAAAAAGGAGGAGTATGTAAATGAAATGTGCATATAGTCTAAAACTATTTAAAGATATGTGTATTCAGCTAAAGTGATCTCTTTTACAGTTTTTACTCTTTAGTTTGCCTAGATAGTTCAACAGACTTTTGCGTACAACGCTGCATAGCTGAAATGATTGCTGTTCGTAAGCCTTTTTCCTCTAATATTGCTACAGCTTCTATAGTTGTTCCGCCAGGGGAACAAACCATATCTTTCAATTCACCTGGATGTATTCCTGTTTCTAGCACCATTTTTGCAGAGCCTAACACAGCTTGAGCTGCGAATTTATATGCTTGATTTCTTGGCATACCATCTAATACAGCTGCATCTGCCATCGCTTCTATAAGCATATATACATATGCTGGCGAAGAACCACTTACAGATGTTACAACATCCATTAATTTTTCACTTACGATCTCTGTTTGACCAAAACTATTGAAAATGTTTAGTACATCTTCTAAATCTTTTTCTGTCACCATTTCATTAGGGCATAGCGCAGACATTCCTTCTCCAACAAGAGCAGGTGTATTAGGCATTACTCTTACAACCTTTAATTTTTTATCAAAGGCATTCTCAGTACTTTTAATGCTTTTTCCTGCAGCGATCGTTACGACGATAACATCGTTTTTTATCACTTCTTTTATTTCGTTAATTATTGATGCGTATAGGTCTGGTTTAATTGATAAAATTAAAATATCAGCATTTTTAGCTACTTCATTGTTGTCAGTAGTTGTAGTTAGCCCGTATTTTTCACTGGCATTTTTTAAATTCGTAGTGTTTAAATCTGAACAAATGATTTTATTTGAAGACACTATATTTTTGTTTAGCATTCCGCCAATTATAGCCATCCCCATATTTCCGCATCCGATGAATCCAATTTGTTTGTTCATAATAACTCAATCTGGCTCCTTTTATCATAAATTATATCGGTCTGATATTGTTATTCTGAAATAATGATTATATCTCCATGCAATATAAAGAAACATTTTAAGAGAGTGTGTGCCTTTTTGCAATACAAAATATAAAAAAAATTATATTCGACATTATGTAAGTACACGCATTATATTTAAAGATTTTATGTTATCCTGCTATTTGTGGGCAGTAAAACTACCACCTCAAAATTCAGGTGGGAGATCAACTGCCCGTAAACGCCCGATTGGTGAGGGCTAATAATCAGTGGGGGATGAACAAAACCCCCACTGATTAAAGTTTCACTTTATATACCTTGGTATGGAGAACAATATATGTTATTAATCGCATGAATGACAGGAGAGATTTTTTAAAAGATTTTATGTTTATGAATATGAGTATAGTTATATCAATTTTCACTATCATCCGGTATGTCCGTAATCTCATACAAGAAACTTGTCATCATATTCATTTTGCAAAATACCTCTTGACACAAAAAGGAACTATATAGCATAATATAAAAAATTAAATTGAAAATCGTTGAAGGGAAATAGTACATATGTCTTCTTGCGAAAGAGAGTGGAATTCACCGGCTGAAAGATTCCTCGTATAGAATGTATCGAACCTATCCCTGAGTCTTAAATGAAAGTTTAGGCGTACGCCTGCGTTATAGGCGCCAAGTGGATATCTATGTATATCAATTAAGGTGGTACCGCGGAACAATGACCGTTTCGTCCTTTTTATTTTATTAAGGGCGAAGCGGTCATTTTTATTTTGCCCTTTAATACTATAGATGCAGCATTGATGAGGATAGAAATCGATGCACACTGTATGGATAGAAGTGTAATTTATGAAAAACTTTGATTTTAGACTTGGGGGATAAAAAAGTGAGAAAGCAAAGAATTGTTGTAAAGATTGGGAGTAGTTCCTTGGCAGCGAGTCATGGAGGCATCTGTAAAGAACAGCTTTCAGATCACATTGCTGCATTGGCACGATTGAAAGAGGAAGGACATGAAGTTTTGTTGATTACATCTGGGGCGGTCGCTGCAGGTTTTTCTGCTCTAGGGTATCCTAGCAGACCTGTGACAATTAAAGGGAAACAGGCTGCTGCCGCTGTCGGACAAAGTTTATTAATGCAGGCATACACGGAGGAATTCCGTAAATATGGTATTGTTACTGCACAACTTTTACTAACGAGAAATGATTTTTCTAGAAAAGAACAATACAGTAACGCTTACGCTACTTTAGGAGAGCTACTAAACCGTTCAGCTCTTCCTATAATCAATGAAAATGATTCCATTTCTTTAGAAGAGCTGACGTTCGGTGATAATGATATGCTGTCAGCTTTAGTAAGCGGACTTGTTTCGGCAGATATGCTCATGATTTTTACCGATGTGAACGGTTTATATGACAAAAATCCTCAGAAAAATGCGGATGCGAAAAAATATCATTTCCTTCCTGAGGTAACGGAAGAAATTGCTTCTCTTGCAGGAGATGCTGGCTCAAAACTTGGGACTGGCGGTATGAAATCAAAAATCGATGCTGCAAAGACGGCACTATCTCTTGGAGTGAGTGTATTTATCGGAACGGGATGTGGACAGGAGAAGTTTTTAGATGTTATGAAGGGCAAAGGTGATGGAACATATATAGGGAATGCTCCTCAAAAAGTGATTAAGATGAACAAGCAATGGATCGCACTACATTCGCTTGTTAGCGGACAAATTGAAGTAGATGCCGGGGCAGCCACTGCCATCATTCAACATGGAAAGAGTCTTCTTCCTGCTGGTGTTACTAATGTGTCAGGATTTTTCAAAGTCGGCGAAGTTGTGGAGGTAATCACACAACAAGGGCGCGTAATAGGAAAAGGACAATGCAGATACAGTGCAGAGGAACTAAGGGATCTAAAAGGTATGCAAAGCCAAGATATTCAAGCAAGAGGCGAAAGGCATAGCTATGAAGTCATCCATAGAGATCATTGGGTTTCATTTTAAGAATAGAGACCGTTCTAATTCGATAGTGCATTACTAGCGTTAAAAAGATCTCGGATTTTATACTGATTAACCTTAAAAAAGGAGGAAATAAAAATGAATGAAGTGTTGGCAAAGGGGAAAAAAGCGAAACAGGTTGCTAGAGAACTTGTGCTTAAATCTACAGATCAAAAAAACGAAGCACTTGCTGCGATTGCTGATCAGCTGATAGTAGAAACAGCTTATATTTTAGAGGAAAACAAACAGGATATCGAAGAAGGTAAGGCAAAAGGATTTTCTGACTCTCTTCTTGATCGTCTTATGCTGAATGAACAGCGTATCATTGATATGACTGAAGGTATTAAGCAACTAATTGATTTACGTGATCCTGTTGGAGAATGCGTAAGTGCATGGGAACGACCAAATGGATTATCTATTCAGGAGATGCGCGTACCACTTGGTGTTGTCGGGATGATTTACGAGGCAAGGCCGAATGTAACAGTGGATGCTGCTACAATTTGCTTAAAAACAGGAAACGCAGTAATACTACGTGGTAGTTCTTCTGCTATTCATTCTAACAAAGCCATCGTTAGCGTGATTCACCGGGCGCTCAAACAAACAAGCTTGTCTTCAGAAAGTGTACAGCTCATAGAAGATACAACGCGCGATAGTGCAAAGCAGTTGTTTACATTGAATGAGTACTTGGATGTTCTTATCCCAAGAGGCGGGAAGCAGTTAATAGATACTGTAGTGAGAGAAGCATCTGTTCCAGTACTTGAAACAGGTGCGGGAAATTGTCATATTTTCATTGATGAAACAGCGGATAAACAAATGGCATTTGATATTATTATAAACGCAAAAACGCAGCGTCCATCTGTATGTAATGCAATTGAAACGATTATACTTCATGAGAATTGGGCGCAGCAATTTGGTAGCGAGCTATTTTCTTCCTTGAAAGAAAGAGGCGTGGAGCTACGTGGTGATAATAAAGCATTGGCAATTGATTCTTCTATTGCATTAGCTTCGGAAGAAGACTGGGAAACGGAATTTTTATCTCTCACGCTGGCAGTTAAAGTGGTTTCCACTGTAGAAGAAGCGATTCATCATATAAATACGTATGGATCCATGCATTCCGAAGCGATTATTACAGAGAACGAGGAAAATGTCAGCAAGTTTTTCACATCTGTTGATGCCGCAGCACTCTACCATAATGCATCGACTCGTTTTACAGATGGATCTGAATTCGGCTTCGGCGCAGAAATTGGCATCAGTACGCAAAAACTACACGTAAGGGGACCAATGGGGCTACCTGCATTGACTTCCACAAAATATGTGATTCGTGGAAATGGACAAATTCGAAGATAAAAATTATAAAAGAACAAGTAATAAGATGAAGACACCCAATTCAGTTTAAGTGTCTTCATCTTATTACAGTTATTCATTTACCACACAAAAAGCCCCACAAGCATAGCACTTAATAAGGAAACAGCCATTCCGCTAACAAGAAGCTTCCAAACATTCTTACCGATTATGGATGATTTTTCCCCGCCAAATAATGAATTGTAAGTTCCATAAATCATACCTACTGTACTAAAGTTTGCAAAAGAAGCTAGAAATGTTGTTGCAACCGCAATCGTATGCGGTTGTAAAGACTTTAAGTTTGATTTTAAATCCATCATTGCAACAAATTCATTCGTTGTGATTTTTATCCCCATTAATTCAGCTACATACATAGCATCTTTGCCTGTTAAACCGAGTAAAAAAGCAAAGGGACTAAAGATAATCGAGAAGATTTTTTGAATTGTTAAACCTGTTATAAAAAAGCTTAAAATACCATTTAAACATGCTGTTAAAGCTACATATCCAATTACCATAGCTAAAATAACGATAACCATATTCATTCCGACTAACATACTGTTAGAAATAGTAGAAAAGAAATCTTTTTTTTCATTTTTTGAAGGTTTATAAATAACATCTTCTTCTTTAGTAACTTCAATAGGATTTAAAACATTGGCTAAAATTAATGCGTTAATACAGTTTAAAGGAATAGCGCTGAAAATATATGTTGCTGGAACCATTGATAGATAAGCACCAAGAATGGATCCGCTGACACTACTCATACTCATAATTCCAAAAGTCAATAAACGATTTTCTTTTAACACAGATAATTGATCACGAACAACTGCAAGTGCTTCCGTATTTCCTAAAAACATCATTTGAATGGAAAAGAAGCTTTCTAACTTTGGTAAACGAGAAATCTTTGAAATAATTGCACCTACTTTATCAATAATCCAAGTTAAGACTCCAAAATAAGAAAGGATATCAAAAAAAGTGATAACAAAAATGATAGGAAGTAAGGCGCTAAAGAAGAAATCAACTGTTTGATTTTCCATAGCTGAAGGAAATGCAAATCGAATACCTTCATTCGCACATGAAAGTAGCCAACTGAAAAATGACGCAATTTTATTAATGATAATACTGCCCAATTTGGTGCCTAACATAAACCACGTAATAAAAAGCTCCAATATTATTAGAATAACGATTGGTCTCCATTTTATTTGTTTTTTATTAGGCGAACATAGAAAAACGATTAATATTACAACAAAAATCCCTAACATATTTAATATGAAATGCATGTCAACAACTCCTTGAGGCTTATTATTTGTATATAAAAAAGCCTCTATTCTTCCAAATTTGGATTATGATCAGAAGTTATGAAGAATGTAAATTATGTTGGGATCAATCTATTTCAATTTATGTACTAAAAATTAATGTTTTTTCGCTGTATAAAGGATATTTATTAATAATGTAAAGCAACAAAATAAATCTATTGGTAGAACGAAGGACAATTAATAGCTGCATCCATTTTTAAATTGTTTAGGTGAAATACCAGTATGTTTTTTAAAGATCTTTGTAAAATGACTTTGGTCGTGAAAATTTAATAATGTAGAAATTTCGGATATAGAATGTCTCGTATAAGTCATTAACTTTTTTGACTCATCTACTTTGGCACGCTGAATATATTCATTTAGAGAAATTCCAACTTCTTTTTTGAAAAGGGAAGATAGATAACTAGGGTTTAATGTGACTATTTCTGCAAGGATAGTTAGCGTAATATCACCATAAAGATGAGTAAATATATAATTTTGGCATTCGTTTATAGGTTTGGAATGTTTTTTTATAGTCCCATTTTTGACACGTTCTGCAAACTCAAGTAAAGCATTCTCCAAAAAAGGGGAAATGGCTTCATTTTTATGTATTTCTTCGAGTTTTTGTATAAATAAATCACTAAGAGTATATGCGATTTCAGGGAAAAGTCCTCCTTCTATAGCAGATCTAGTTGCAAGTGTAATAGCTGCAATGGCAGAATTTTTTTGGCTTCGCAGGTGACTTGTCTTTGATAACACCCCAAGCTCTCCTGATTCAGGTAATCTCCTTAGATTTTTAATTAAATCCTCCTTTTTCCCTTGCTTAATACACTCAAATATTTTCCTCTCAGCTAGTGGATCGATATGAGTTAATGTACTTTGTCGTTGCTCCGATATATGTATTTCGGGCTGTTCAATTTTAAATTCCACCTTTTTTACAAGCATGTTTTTTTGCAGAACATCTGCTATGTTCAACTGTTTTTGATACAGCATGTAATAAAGCACTAAACTTATATTTAAAAAACTCAAATTATTTAATACGGGTAGAGAACGATAATATCGAATCATTTCTTCTTTGTCTATTTTTAGTTGAAGATCATTAACGATACCTTTAATTGATGTTTCTGATAGCCTGGAATAAAGGACGGGTCCAACAATGATATTCCCACTAATTTGGTCGTTCAAACGCAGATTAATTGCGAAAAAATTTTCAAGAAAGGCTGTCTCTTCTAATGACGGAAAAGTAAAGGGGGGCTGTTCCTTAAATAGTTCATTAAGTATCGCCTCTTTTGAAGAATACATAGGGTTATGCTGAATATTGGACGAGATTTCAAATACTAAATCTCCTTTGTTATTAAGAAAATAGATAGGTGTTTTATGTACGTCAAAGATTAGTTTACAAATATAATATAAATCCTCTAGTTTGGAGCAACTCATTATTGTAACCTCTATTCTTTAAAAATCAGCTAAAATTTTTACAAGTATTCTAAAAAATATACCATAATATCTAAAAAATAATAACTATAATAACATTAAGAAAGCGTTTACTTAATTATTTTTTAGGAGGGCTATCATGAAAAGAGATATTAAGAAAATCATTTCACAAATGACATTAGAAGAAAAGGCAAGCCTATGTTCTGGATTAGACTTTTGGAATACAAAAGGGATTGAGCGATTAGAAATTCCTTCAATTATGGTAACTGATGGACCACACGGGCTTAGAAAACAGGCAGAGGGAGCAGATCACTTAGGGATTTATAACAGTATTCCAGCGACTTGTTTCCCTTCAGCAGTAGGATTAGCGAGTACATGGAATAAAGAATTAATAAAACAAGTAGGAGTTGCATTAGGAGAAGAATGTCAGGCTGAAAATGTAGGTGTTCTCCTTGGACCAGGTGCAAACATAAAACGTTCGCCGTTATGCGGAAGAAACTTTGAATATTTTTCAGAGGATCCATATTTATCATCACAAATGGCTGCAAACCATGTTAAAGGCGTACAAAGTCAAGGGGTTGGAACGTCATTAAAACATTTCGCTGCTAATAATCAGGAGCATCGCAGAATGTCTGTAGATGCAATTGTCGATGAAAGAACATTGCGTGAAATTTATCTTGCTAGCTTTGAAGATGTCATTAAGGAAGCACAGCCTTGGACAGTAATGAGCGCTTACAACAAGGTAAATGGCGAATACGCTTCGGAAAATAACTATTTATTAAATGATATTTTAAAAGATGAATGGGGATTTGAAGGTTTTGTCGTTTCTGATTGGGGTGCGGTAAATGAGCGTGTTGCAAGTTTAGCGAACGGCTTGGAGTTAGAAATGCCTTCAAGCTTTGGAATTGGTGAGAAGAAAATTGTTGATGCAGTTAACTGTGGTGAGCTATCTGTAGAAAAACTTGATCAAGCAGCAGAGCGTCTTCTTGACATTATTTTTAAAGCTTATGATAACCAATTAGAAAACGCTGTGTATAGTAAGGATGCGCATCATCAGCTTGCAAGAGAAGTTGCAAGTGAAAGTATGGTTATGTTACAAAATGAAGATGCAATTCTTCCGCTGAAAAAAGAGGGAACGGTAGCAGTAATTGGAGGATTTGCAAAGCAACCACGTTTTCAAGGCGGCGGAAGCTCTCATATTAATCCAACAAATCTTGAAAGTATTCTTGAAGAAATTGAAACTGTATCAGGTGAAAAAACGAACATATTATTTGCCCAAGGCTATGACATTGCCAGTGATGATGTAAATGAAAGCATGGTTAATGAAGCGAAAAAAATAGCAGAGCGAGCAGATACAGCGGTCCTTTTCGTTGGACTTCCAGATCGTTATGAATCTGAAGGCTTTGATCGAAAACATTTACAGATGCCAGAAAATCACGTGCAATTAATTGAGGCTATTGCTGAAGTTCAAAGTAATATCGTTGTAGTTTTAAGTAACGGTGCTCCAATTGAAATGCCATGGATAGGTAAAGTAAAAGGAATACTTGAAGGCTATTTAGGTGGACAAGCATTAGGCGGAGCGATTGCTGATTTATTATTTGGTGATGCGAATCCAAGCGGGAAATTAGCGGAAACATTCCCGAAAGTGTTAAGCGATAATCCTTCTTACTTAAACTTCCCTGGTGAAGGTGACAAAGTAGAATACAAAGAAGGTGTGTTCGTCGGATACCGTTATTACGATGCGAAAAATATTGAACCGTTGTTCCCATTTGGTTTTGGTTTAAGCTATACAAATTTTGAGTATAGTAATCTTTCAATAAATAAGAAAGAGATAACGGATACGGACACTGTTTCTATCAGTGTGAACGTGAAAAATACTGGTAGTAGAGCAGGGAAAGAAATTGTTCAGCTTTATATAAAAGATGTTGAAAGCAGTATGACTCGTCCTGAAAAAGAGCTAAAAGGATTTGAAAAAGTAGAATTGCAGCCGGGAGAAGAAAAAACGGTTAGCTTTACTTTAAATAAAAGATCATTTGCTTATTATAATGTTGAATTAAAGGACTGGCATGTTGAAACAGGTGAATTTGAAATTTTAGTAGGAAAGTCTTCAAAAGAGATCGTTTTACAGGATAGCATGTATGTTCAATCAACGACTATAATTCAAAAACCAGTGCATCGTAATACGTTACTTGGGGACATATTTACGGATCCAATTTTAGCACCAATAGCAAAAGGGCTTATGGAAAAAGCATTAAAAGACAGTCCGTTTGGTAGTATGACTGAAGGGGATAGTGATGCCTCTGAAATGATGGATGCTATGCTAAACTATATGCCATTACGAGCATTAGTGAACTTTAGCGCAGGTGCTTTTACAGAAGAAATGTTGAGTGAAATAATTGGGCTATTAAACGATGCGCAGATGAATTAATAAGTGTGAATGAATTTTTATCCCGTATTAATGGGCGGTAAGACTCCTACCTTAAAACTCGGCGAATGCGAGGAAGTGAGGTGGGAGATAATGGCCCAGAAATGTCCGATTGGTTTTGGTTGATAATCAGTGGGGGATGGACAAAATCCCACTGATTAAAGTTTTATTTTATCTATGTAGGACGTTTCTCCAACATGCAAAAAAGGTAAATGAGAGTTAGAATCTCATTTGCCTTTTTTTGTACTTATTCTGCTAAATATAGAATCATATGCTGGTCTATCATCTTTAATCATTGTTTATAAATATGAACGATGCGATGGCCATGAACCTTGGAGTTTACGAAGTTGTATAATTTGTCCTGTATGATAAGCATCGTGCAAAAGGATATTCAGATATTGTTGCCAAACTGGTAGAGACGGACTTGGTTGATCCAGTTCTGCTTCTTGAAGGGATGTTAATGAAGATTGCAAGGCATCATGTACTTGAAGCGTTCGCTTCACTGTTTGTTGCCACGCTTCATCATCATTAGGTCCACCTTGGACAAACGTGTCATCATTATTTTGTGGAGCAACAAATGTGTCATCTTGATGTAAGCGGGAAAGTAAGCGCTCTTTAAAGATTAGTAAATGGTTTGCATTTTCCCAAATCGTATTACTGGCCTTTCCTTCTGGGTGCCAACATGCTTGGGCAGCGGTAAGATTCTTTAACGCTTCTGATATCGGTGGGTACCATTCTTCTTCGTAAAAAACTTGCTTGACTCCATTTTGCAACATTTCTTTTTTACCCATTCGTATAGCCTCCTTAACTATGAGATAGACCAACAATAAGTGTTAGAGAAAGTAGGTAAAAACGGACCTACTTATCATCTGATTGATGTTTGGAAGTTTCTAAAAGAATAATATGGCGTCGTTGTAGTAATTGTAGAAATAAACTTATGCTTTCTAAATCATTTTTTAAATGCAATAAATTCTCCTTTCTCTTCAATAAACCTGCCTCATAGTTGAACAAGAAAATTAACTATAGCTTAAATTTAAAAATTTGTAGCAATATAAAGTTTTAGAAAGTTTTAAAATTCTAAAAATTTAGAAGGTATAATTCGATAAATATAGAATTCAATACATAGCAAATAAGGTGGGGATAAAATGGAAGTCTTTCACGTGACGAGTAGAAAGAGGGAAACGTACAACGTTCAAATGAAGTATTCGATACTTTTCGAATGTGCACTTGGCATTGCGGCAATTACGCATAAGAGGTTAATCGACACGCTTGAAAAATCTCAAAGCGAATGGGAAGAAATTAGAAAATCTTTACCTCATGAAATGATAGAGCATTTGCAATTTGTCGAGAAGCATAATACGTGGAAAGCATTGCTACAGTTACTGTATGATGGAGATTTTATGGATTTATCTCAGTTTGTTCATAATATCAATTCGTTATCGGAAGTAGATTTTAAATATGTGTGCTTACCGTTTCTAGGAGAAATACATCAAGAAAAAAGACGTTTAGCATCTAGCGGAGAAATTTCAGCGGTACAAGAATTAATGGAGTTAACGTATGAACATCAGTTTTTCTCTACGTATATTGAGTTTATATGTAATGTAGACGTCCAGTTATTAAAGAGGCATTTAATTAATGTTATGACAGGATGGTATGAGGGTGTTATTAAGAAAGAAGAGGAGCAACTGCTCTCTATATTAAAGCGAGATTATGAAGCGAAAAATGAAATGAATAAAAAGATGCAACCGGAAGAGTTTGTAGAGTGGGCAACAGGTGGCGTTACATATATGCCAGAGCCAAGTGTTCATCACGTACTTCTTATCCCGCAAATTACATACAGACCGTGGAATATAGAAGCTGATATTGAAGATACGAAAGTGTTTCATTATCCAGTCGCAAATGAAAGTATACATCCAGAAGATCCGTATGAGCCGAGTTATTTTTTAGTTCATAAACATAAGGCGCTCGGGGACGAGGCAAGGCTTCGTATTGTAAAACTACTATTTGAACAAGAGCGTACGCTGCAAGAAATAACGGAAAGATTACAACTAGGAAAATCGACAGTACATCATCATTTGAAATTGTTACGTTCAGCAAAGTTAGTAGATATTCAAGACGGAAAATATGTATTGAGAAAGAAAGCAGTGCAGTCTTTAGCGAAAGAATTAGATGCATTTTTGAATAGATAATATACAACGAGAATGTACATAAAGGGAGGAATTTAATAGAAAAGTTGGTGAGCTATAGTGAAAAGTGTATTGAAAAACCGTTCATTCTTTTATATGTGGATTGGTAGTGCAATTTCAGAATTAGGCGGGGCTTTCGGGACGTTATGTAATTCAATTCTTGTATATGAGTTAACAGGATCGAAAACAGCATTAAGCAGTATGTGGTTACTATATCTAATTCCTTCTCTCATACTGCAACTTATAAGTGGCCCATTTATTGATAAATGGAGCCGAAAGTGGATTATGATTTTTTCGCAATGGATGCGGGCATCTGTTTTCTTACTGCCTTTGGTGATGCTAGTTACTAGCAGTATAGAAGTTTGGCACATTTACGTTGTCCAAATTATAGTTGGTCTCATTACGCCTCTTTATACCCCTGCGAGCCAAGCGATTACACCAACTGTTGTGAATAAAGAGCAGCTTCAAGACGCGAATGCGTATATTGATGGAATGACTCGTCTTATGATGTTTCTCGCGCCAGTAATAGGTGGTATCGTCATTAAATTTATTGGAATCGAATTAACAATGTTGTTCGTATGTGTTTGTCTATTCATTAGTGGAGGATTGTTACTTTTCATAAAAGAAAAAAGAGTAAAACAAGAATTGAGAAAAACGTGGCTAGAACAGTTTCTTCATGGTTTTACATACTTTTTCACAAAACCAATAATCGTTTGGCTCGGTATATTTCTTACTTTCGTTCAATTTGGAGTTGGGGTAACGATGGTTACAAACCTACCTTATATAAAAGATGAGCTGTCAGCGGGATATGCGGAGTACGGTTACTTCATGGCAGGTTTCCCACTTGGCTATGTAGTTGGATCAATATTAGTCGGAAAAGTAACATATAAAAGCCGGCGAATACTTATGCTTGGAGGATTGTTTATAGGTGGCCTTACATACATTTCTTTAGGGTTCAATCACAGTATTATAATTGCGGTAATTATTGAAGTAATTGCAGGTATTTGTATTTCATTTTTCAATGTTCATAATACGACGATATGCCAACAAACTGTCCCAAATAATATGATAGGAAAAGTATTTTCAGTGCGATTATTTTTCATACGATCGGCAATGCCATTAGGTGTGTTATTAGGGGGAATACTGAGTGAAATGTGGGGAGTGAGAGTACTATACTTTATCATTGGCTCGATTATATGTGTCACTTCTTTAATAGGAATATTGCTTCCGTATTTCAAATTTTTAGATGAGGCGATTGAGGAGAAGTCAGCATAATTCTAAAGATTTGAAACTTTATAATTGAAAATAATTATCATAATCAATTATAATAGAAGAATACTAGTATTCGTATTACAAAGAGGGAGTGGAATATATGTTTATCGAAACGAAGACATTTACAGTAAAAGAAGGTACATCAGATATAGTTGTAGAGCGTTTTACAGGAGAAGGCATTATTGAAAAATTTGAAGGCTTCATCGACTTAAGTGTTCTCGTGAAAAAAGTGAGACGCGGAGATGAAGAAGTAGTAGTTATGATTCGCTGGGAATCGGAAGAAGCATGGAAGAACTGGGAAACGAGTGAAGAGCACTTAGCTGGACATAGAGCGGGCCGCGGTAAGCCAAAACCAGATCATATCATTAAGGTTGAGCACGGGGTTTATTATGTGAAATCATCGAAATCGGCTTATCAGAAGTCGTAATATATAATCAAAAAGAGAGGATATTTGTTTTTTAATAAAACAGATATCCTCTCTTTTTGATTTATAGTAAAATATGGATGTTAGATATGTTTATTTTTTTAGTTATAAATGGAGGTAAATAAAGTGAAAAAAATGTTATTGATGGCTGCTTTAGCAACTACATTATTATCAGCGTGTAGTGATAATAATGTGAAAGAAGAAGCATCTAAACATGCAGAAAAACGTGAAAACAGTATAAAAGTAGAAGAGCAGAAAGATTATATAATTATTGATATGAATCATTATGAAATATCTCTAAAAGATTCTAGCTCAAATAAAGAAGGTAGCGTGAAAGTAAGTTTAAGTAATTTAAACCCAACAAAATGGAAGGCACCTATAAGAAACGGTAGCCTAGATATAGGTGATCATATCTCTTTGGAAAAAGAAGGGGATAAGTATACACCTACATTAGTAAAAGATCTTGCAGGTGAAATAAAGTATGATGGTACAATTAAATATAAAATTTTAGAAGCAACTAATAAGTCAGTAAAGTGGTTTCCACTAAATAAAGAGAACAATGGAGGGTATGTTCCACCAGAGATGGTAAAAGTGGTGAATGCTTCGAAAATAAAAGCTGGAGATATTGTAACGATTCAAGATAAAACAAAAAGTAGTGAAGACGAAATTGTATATGAACTGACAATTGTTGAATAAGTAGGAAGTGGGCTAAAGGTATAACAGAATTAAAATATGATAAAGCAACGAATAACTCCCGTAATAAAATGCTTGGAGGTTACAAATGTTAGAAGCCCAATTATCTATTATTCATGAACGACATAAAATATTAGTACAAACAATCTTAAATGAATGCCTATCAATGCATAAAGTAAGTGGATTAATGCTTATCGGATCTGTCGCAAGAGGCGATGCATATCTTGAATTCGATTTGGACTTTTATATACTTTTAGAGGGCGGACAAAAGAAGGAATTTCATTCTGAAACAAGAAAAGGTATTTTAGTCGAATACAAGTATGCTGATTTTAATCAAATACAATTAAACTTCAAAAACAATCCGATGGAAGTATACTCTTTTTTAGAAGGGGAAATTTTGTTTGATAAAAGCGGTGAATTGAAAAAGTTAAAGGAAATAGCTAAATATGAATTTGAAAACTACCGTGTTTCTAGCGATAAAGTAGAAGGCATTTCACATTGGTTAAATAGTTCACTAATAAAAATTCAATCTGCATTGAAAGTAAATGATGAGCTAAAAGCTTCCTACATAATTCATACATCAACTTGGACCATTATAGAAGGAATATGGGCTATTAATAATAATCCAGCACCTCCAGCGGGATCTGTTTTGAAGTATATGCAGACGCTATCTAATAGACCAAGTAATTTTGATGAGTTGATTAATAAAGTGTTTTTAGGGGATACGACAGAGCGGGTTTCTTCAGCAGTTTTCTTGATTGAGTGGGTTTTACTCAATTTGGAGAATAGATAGTATGACCATAATAATTGTCAACTTTTATAGGTAAATCGATATTCCATGTCGAATTGTTCATATAATTTCATTAACTGTATTCTAAATGTTGCATTTTAAAAAACGTTCTAGACTATAGGGAAAAGTATTAGACTATTAAAAAATAGTCTTAGACTGAACACTTGAATACCTTTCTTTAAACATTTAAGTGTTATCAATATGAGTCTATATAATTTCTGTATAAAAGGAGATGAGTGAATGAAGTTGAATCATTTAAACCTATGTGTTGATGATTTATCAGAAGCTAGACATTTCTTTGAAACATTTTTTGATTTTCAATTTTTGGAACAAAAGGGAAAGGCTCTTGTAGTGATGAGTGATGAGAGTGGATTTATACTTGTATTAAGTGATCCAAAAGCATTCAAGGGGAAAAACGACGTTACATATCCGGAAGCTTTTCATATTGGTTTTTTAGTGGAAACTTCAAGTGAAGTTGATCAAGCATATAATCGTTTAGTAGCCGGCGGCATTGAAATAGACAAGGAACCTTATTCGATGAGAGGTAGTAGTTATGGTTTCTATTTTTCAGTATTTAATGGCCTATTAATTGAAGTTTCTTGCCTTGATTATAGAGATGGTAAGAAAGTTTCAAAACTAAATAGCATTCATCAAGAGTAATTGTTTGAAGGTGTATATGTAGCCCCTTATCAAGTTTAGAAAGGGGCTTATTTCCATTTAACACACTTTTATAATGGAACACGAAAGCAAAATAGAAGCGTCACTTAGTCAGAAATTCGACTTATGGGACAGTTTATTTATTAATCTAATCGAATTTCAAATTCAAGCACAGCTTGATCTTTTGTTAATGGAATAATTCGGTCTTTGAATCATAAACTTATTCCAGATAGATTATCAAGAAGGGCAGGAGATACAACAAAATAGTGACTCATATGTCCATCTGTGCCGACACTACCTTCTGACCAACAATCGTATGTATTATCAATTAATTGAAATATTGCGAAAAATAGGGTGTTTATGTGTTAAAATAAATATAGAAAACCATTTATTAACTATCGGCAGGTTAATAGAAAAAGGGTGTAAATAGTTAATAATGTCACAATTAAAATGCAACTAGATAGTTAGGAGGAATCATTATAATGGATACTACACAACAAAACAGTAATGCATGGGATAAGAAGGTTGAAGAAGGTTCGAGATACACTCAACCTGTAAGTAGTGAGGTTATTGAAAAAAGTAAATCAGGTGAATGGGAAATCACAGTCACCACAGAAAAATCAGTTCCTAGAGATTGGTTTCCAAAGTCATTAGAGGGATTAAAGATACTTTGTTTAGCATCAGGTGGAGGGCAACAAGCACCAGTGCTGGCTGCTGCTGGAGCAGATGTAACAGTTACTGATATATCTAAGAAGCAATTGGAACAAGATGAAAAGGTAGCGGAACGGGATGGATTAACTTTAAAAACAGTACAAGGAGATATGTCAGACCTTAGTGATTTTGAAGATGGATATTTTGATATTGTCGTAAATCCTGTTTCTAATTTGTTTGTAAAAGATGTTCATCTTGTATGGAATGAGATTTCAAGGGTTTTAAAGAATAAAGGTATTCTTATTTCTGGATTTACAAATCCTTTACTATGGATTTTTGATGACAATCAAGAACAAAAAGGTATTTTGGATGTTAAACATTCAATACCTTCATCAACATTGGATTATTTACCAGAGGATGAAGTTCAAGATTACATTAATTCAAATCAAACAATAGAATACGCACATACTCTAGAAGATCAAATCCAAGGTCAAATTGAAGCTGGTTTTGTTATAATGGGTTTTTATGAGGATGATTTTGGTGGAACAAGGATATTAGATAAGCATATTAAAGCTTTTATTGCTACAAAAGCTATAAAGTTAAAGGTTGATTAAAATTTCTGGCTCGTTAGTCGAAGAAGGTAACTTGAAAACAATAAAAGTTCAATGTATGTCAAAAAGGATGGCACTTGCCATCCTTTTCTTTGTGTATTTTGAGTGTCAAAACAAGTTTTACACCCCTGAACCGAACCGGTTATAATATATAGTCTGTCATTTTCACATTAATTTTTCACATCATTATATAGTTCCAGCGCCTCTTTCACATTCAATCTATTTTTCACAATGCCATGAATTGCTTGAATCATCGCAGCTGGATGTTCGGATTGCCATATGTTTCGGCCCATGTCTACTCCGATTGCGCCTTCTTGCAGCGCATTGTACGTAATGTTTAATGCGTCTTCAATTGAATCTAGTTTTGGGCCGCCCGCGATTACGACTGGGGCAGGGCATGTGCTTGTGATTTTTTCGAATCCTTCGCAGTAATATGTTTTAATAATGTCAGCTCCCATTTCAACACATACGCGGGAGGCGAGTGCTAGAAAGCGAGCTTCACGTTTTTGTAATTCTTTCGCAACGGCGGTAATACCGAGTACTGGCAGGCCGTAATCGTGAGCTTCAGATACTACATTTGCGAGATTTGAAACAGTTTGTGTTTCATAGTCTGATCCGACAAAGACAGAAACGCCGACGCCAATTGCGTTTTGTTTTACTGCTTCTTTCACAGGTGTAACAATTGTTTCATTCGCTAAATCTTTGCCGACTACAGTTGCCCCGCCTGATACACGCATAACCATCGGTGTGCTGCAGTTTTCAGGTATACAGGAGCTGAGTACACCTCGTGTTAAAAAGAGGGAGTCTGTATATGGAAGCAAGTTTTTAACTGTTTCTAACGGTTGTTCAAGTCCGTGAATCGGTCCTAAAAAGTAGCCGTGATCTATCGCTAACATAACTGCTCTGCCGTCAGGTAAAATTGTATTTAATCGATTTTTAAATCCCCAAGTCATTAGGAATCACTCCTTCGTTAATGTTGGATTTTCAGTTTGTACAGTATCTTTATTTGGTAAATGTGGTGACTTTATAAAAACAGCTTTAAAAGGCTTATCGGAATGGTTAATAAGATAATGAGATTCATGAGGTCGAACTTGCAAGACATCACCTTGTTTGATCGGAACTCTCTCGTTATTCACATAGAAATCTATTTCGCCTTCTAACGCATAGAAGACTTCTTCGCACGTTGTATGATAGTGATTTTGAAACTCTTGCCCAGGCTGAATAACGACTAGGCCAAGATCGATATTTGGACCTTGTATTAAATATTTAGGCCCGTTATCACCGAAGCGATAGGTGAAATCATCCTCATTCACTTTAAGCATAGAAATCACTCCTTTATGTAATGTGTTACAGCGCACCTGGGGCAATCCACATATGTGATGTGAGGCCTTTATCAGCTAAAGAAAGTTGGCTAGCATACACTGTTTTCCATGTTTCATAGAATCCTTTATAAAGCTCATGATTTTCAGCGTTTGGCTTAAATGTGTTTTCCCACTGTACAAATTGTTCGGCAGTTTCTTCCATCGATTCAAAAATGCCTACGCCAACTCCAGCGGCAATTGCCGTACCTAAAGCAGCGGCTTCTTTTACAACGGGTACTTTAACAGGGATTCCGAGGACATCTGCTAGTATTTGTGGCCAAAGTTTACCTTTAGCAGCGCCGCCAGCAAAGGTTACTTCAGAAGGGAAATTACCTGTGAGAGCTTCTATTAATTTCAAGTTGCCGAGTGTAACGAAGGCGGCATTCTCTTCAATTGCGCGGAACATTTCTTTCTTACCGCATTTTTCAGCATCTAAACTTAAATTTAAAAAGGATGGTGCAGCATGTCGCCAAGAAATATAATTCATTACATTTGAAAAAGTGGGGATTATGCCATGTGAACCTACAGGTACTTCTTTTGCTTGTTCTTCTAGTAATTCATAAGCATCTACACCGAGTTTTTCAGCGAGCCTTTTTTCTTCTTGGCAAAAAGCATCTCGAAACCATCTCATAACAAGGCCAGGGAAGAAAGCGATTGTTTCGTATTGCCATAGGTTAGGGATGACGTGGCAATTTACACGAATCGCCGCATTTGGATCAGTTTCTGGTTTTGTTATATTTACTTCTTGTTGCCAAAAACTGCCCCCGCATATAAATGTTTGTTCAGGCTTTACAACTCCAGTTCCGAGCGATGCCATTTGTGCATCTCCGCCGCCAGCAACGACTGGTGTTCCTTCATGTAATCCTGTTAATTCAGCACTTCGTTTTGTGATATTCCCGATAACTGTCCCAGCTTCATTTACTTTTGGAGAAAAGGCTAGAGTAAGACCGCATTGCTCAGCAACCCAGTTATCCCAAGCTCTATTTTGTAAATCAAATATACCGGACGTACATCCATTTGAAGAATCAATTTGCAGTGCGCCGCACAATTTATATAAAATCCAATCGTTTAACATCGTAAAGGAATGAATGTTTTTGTACACGTCTGGTTCATGTTTTTTAATCCAAAGTAAGCGAGGTAAAGCACCTAACGAAAAAGTTTGACCGGATTTTTTATATAAATCTTCTTCAATTTCGGAACGAATTTGTTTTAGCTCACTAACTTCCGCTGATGCGCGGCCATCAACATTTGCACAAGCCCATATTTCTTGCCCGTTTTTATCGTATAAAACAAAGCCTTCACGCATACTCGTTGCACTAATACCTTTAATAGAAGAGGGGGACGTATTACTTTTTTGAAGAACCTCTTTCGTACATTTTTGAACGAGCTGCCAGTTTTCTGTTACATCAAAATTCATAGAACCAGGGTAACGACTATCTGATTTATGAACCCACTCTTTTTGACTAACGGCAAGTTGATTACCGTTTAAATCAAAAAGAACTGCTCGAATGCTCCCTGTACCAGCGTCGTAAGCTAATAGAGTAGACATTAAGAGTCACCTTCCTTTCTTAATAAGGAGAGGGCAGTTTCTTCATCCGTAATTAATGTATGAATGAACTTTCCTTTTAAGGCGCCGTAAATTGCATCTATCTTTTCCGTACCGCCAGCTACACCAACGACATGTTTCATATTTTGAAGAACAGAGAGTGGTGTGCCGATAAGACGATTATGATGAGGAAGTTCTAATTGTTTTCCGTTAGTATTATAAAATTGCCCTAAAATATCTCCGGCCCCGTTTTGACTACGTATATAAGTCATTTCACGTAGCGTTAGTTTTTCTTCTTTCACAATTGTGGCGTCTTGAGATAAGCTTCCAATGCCAACTACTGCTGTATGAGCGAGTGAAGCGACGTGAAGCATATCTTTCACGCTTGGTTCGGATAGAATAATTTGCGTCATTTCGTTTGTAGATGTAAGAAAAGGGGTAGGAATAATATGGAGGTCACCTTGCATGTAGTTTAAATAGCTTTGATTTCTTGGAATATAGTGATTTACGCCTCCTGTAAGAGTAACGATTGAAAGATTCATAGAGCTATCAAAATGAATGTTTTCTAGCATTTTACTTATCGTCTCTCCCCAGCCAATCCCAAGTAAATCTCCTTGTTGCAGATGAGTTTCTAAATATTGTGCGGCAGCTTTTCCGAGTGAAAATGCATAATCCTCAGTTGGCGTTGGAATAACGAAAGCATCTTTTAGATGGAATTTTTTCATAAGGTCACGTTCGATGCTTAAACAGTGCAAACCAGTACCTTTTACGTGAAATGTGACGACACCTTCCGTCCGTGCTTTATCTAACAACCGAACGACTTTATTTCTTGAAATGTGAAGAAGTGAAGCAATTTCTTGCTGGGTTAATTGATCTTTATAATAGTACCAAGCTACTTTTGTTAACAAATTGTCTTCAAAGTTGAGCTGTGACATACTCTTCATCCCTTTCAACAATTGACCACTGCTTAAACATATGTGTTCGTTATTTTGTTTATTCCAGTTGAAGCGATAAAATAGTCCAGTGAAAAAAGTGTTCTAGATATGAAAAAATAAATATACAATGCTACAAAACAAGTAGAACAAAAAATCATTTTCTCAAAAAATGTTCTGCATAAAGGCAGGTGACAACATGTGGAGAACGTGCCCTTATTAGAAGTTACAAAAATGAGTAAATCTTTTTCAGGTCAACTCGTATTAAAAGAAGTCAATTTACAATTAGAGCGTGGAGATGTATACGCTTTAGTCGGAGGAAATGGTGCCGGGAAATCAACATTAATGAAAATATTAACGGGTTTGTATTCATACGATGCTGGCAAGATGTATGTGAAAGGGGAAATACAACAGTTTTCAAACACAGCAGAAGCACATCAACATGGCATATATTTAATACCACAAGAGCCACTCATCTTTCCGCATATGACAATTGAAGAGAACATTTGTATCGGAATGAAAGCGAAAAAGAAAGAACTTCGAAATAAAATTAATAAGTTGCTAGAAGGCTTAGGTTGGAACATTCAACTTCATGAGCTAGGGTTATCGTTATCCATTGCCCAGCAACAATTAGTAGAAATATTGAGGGGATTAATAAGGGAAGCTGAGATTCTTATTTTAGATGAGCCAACATCGACATTAACAACTCACGAAATTAAGAGTCTTTTTGTGTTGATGAAAAGTTTAAAAGAAAAAGGAATTGGCATGATTTACATTACGCATCGTTTTCCAGAAATCTTTGAAATTGCGAATAAAGTAGCAATTTTGCGTGACGGAATGATTGTAAGTCAAGGGGATGTATCAAGCTATACATATGACATGCTAATGGAGGGGTTATTACCGAAAGGTTATAAACTTGAGGAGAAGAAAAAAATCACGCAAGAAGAAATAGAGCATTCGGAAAAAGTATTAGATGTCACGAATGCGTCTAGTTATGCGTTTCAAAATGTATCATTAACTGTACATGCTGGAGAAGTTGTCGGGATTGCAGGTATCGTCGGATCAGGTAGGACTGAATTAGCTGAATCAATATTTGGATTAATGCCTTTGAAATCAGGTTCTGTTTTATTAGAGGGAAAATCCATTACGAAGTATTCGGTACATAAGCGAATAAAGGAAGGTATGGTGTATGTACCGGAGGACCGGGCAGGGAATGGCATTTTTTCAATTGCGTCTGTGAAAGAAAATATAACAGCTGCATCTTTAAACAGTATGAGTAGCTTCTTTTTAAATAACAAAAAAGAAAGCGCTTTATCAGAGTTGTATATAAAACAGTTTAGAATTGTTGTCCCTCATATGAATGAGAAAATGACGTCTTTATCAGGTGGGAACCAACAGAAGGTCGTGTTAGCGAAATATCTTGCATGTAATCCGAAAGTGATTATTCTTGATGAACCGACCCGTGGTATTGATGCGAAAGCAAGACTAGAAGTATACGAAACGATACAAAGTTTGAAGAGAGAGGGACTTGCGATCATATTAATTTCTTCAGATATGGAAGAAATCGTTCAATTAGCGAATCGTGTTTATGTGATGAGAAACGGAGAATTCGTCTCTCATTTGGAGAAGAAGGAAATTTGTATTGATGAAGTTACACGCCTTGCGTACGGAGGAAAGGGAGGTGTAACGGAGTGAACCGTTTATTTAAAATGCATGAGACGTCTATTATTATTTTATTACTTCTTTACATAGCCTTCGTTGGAGTAATGAATCCTAGTTTTGTTCAGTTTAGCTCTTTATCTTTAATTATGAAATCAAGCGTTATTTTAGTTGTTTTGGCAATTGGTCAATCTTTCGTATTGTTTACGAAAAATATAGATGTATCAGTAGGATCTATTATGGGATTAAGCGCTGCGGTTTGCGGGATGTTGTTAACAGATGGATACAGTGCCTTTATTTCAATATTTGCGGCAATTATACTTAGCGCCCTTATTGGTATGGTAAACGGAATTGGCGTTACGAAATTTAGGGTGCCAGCTATCATTATGACATTAGGAATGCTCGGGATTATTAGAGGCGTAATGTTAATATTTACGGGCGGAAAGTGGATTGAAGATATTCCGAATGAGTATAAACAAATTTCTTCTATTATGATGTTAGGGATTCCGATAACGGTATGGACCGTTCTTATCATATTACTGCTGCTATATTTCTTTTTAATGAAAGTTCAAATTGGAAGATATTTTTATGCGGTCGGTGATAATGAAGATGGTGCAAGGCTTATTGGAATACATGTAGATAAAGTGAAAATATACGCGTTTATCATATCAGGCATAAGCGCTGGGTTCGCTGGATGTATATTCGTAATGAATATTGGATTCGTTCCAAATCAAACAGGTACAGGGATAGAATTGCAAGTTATCGCTGCTGCTGTTTTAGGTGGTATTCATTTAAAAGGAGGAACAGGTTCTATATTTGGAGCGGCATTAGGTGCATTCTTCTTAGAAGTGATAAGCAGTTCACTCGTCTTTTTAAAAATACCTGCATTTTGGAATAGTGCTATTTCAGGATTTTTACTTTTACTCATCATCATATTAGATAGTGTCTTAAAAAAATGGAAGAAACTCCGGCAATTAGAAGAAAGGAGGGTGAATCTATGAGGGGAATACGTAGCTTGTATAGATGGGAAGGGGTTCTTCTCATATTGCTTCTCGTAGAATTCATTCTCTTTAGTTTCATAAATAGTGATTTCTTAAACATTAGTAACCTCCTTTTTAGTATGAACGATTTCCTCATTATTTCAATCGCGGCTATTCCGATGACATTTGTCATTGTAACTGGCGGAATTGATGTTTCAGTAGGATCTATTATGGGGCTTACTTCGATTCTTATCGGAGTACTTTGGATGAATGGCATGCCTATACTGTTAGCCGTTATCATTGCGCTCGTAATAAGTTGCATAGCGGGCGGATTAAATGGACTTATTATAAAAATGACAGATGTAGAACCTCTTGTCGTTACACTTGGAACGATGTTTTTATATGCAGGAATCGCCCTTGTTATTTCAGGTGGTTCGGGTGCAGCGGGCTATGAAGGAATAAGTGGTTTACCAGATTCGTATGTGCAACTGGCAAATGGTAGTTTTATCGGTATACCTAATTTATTATGGCTCCTTGTCATTTTAACGATAGTATTTACGATATTGTTTCACCGTACAACATACGGTCGCCACGCAAAATTAACTGGCGCAAATGAAAGTACGGCGAAATATTCCGGAATTCGAACGAAGAAAGTAGTGATTACTGCTTACGTACTTTCTGGGTTAGGAGGTGGATTAGGAGGAGCTTTCTTAACAGCGTATTTCGGTTCTGCTCGTGCTGATATTGGAAGTGAAACCATTTTGCCAGTTATTACGGCAGTTGTATTAGGCGGCACACTAATTACAGGCGGAAAAGGGAGTATTATTGGGACAGTACTAGCGAGTGTTTTTATAGGACTCATGCAGTACGGTTTGCAAATGACGGGCTTAACGAATGAACAATCTAATGTAGTAATAGGTATTATCCTTATTGTTTCTGTTACTATGAGACATTTCAAATTACAACGATTCACTACGGGGAAAAGAAGGAATTTGCATAAGGGGGAAATGTCATGAAGAGAAAACTGGGGATTGTTATTATTATGTGTATTTGTTTAATCGGTTTAATTGCTTGTTCTAGCCAAACTGCGGATAAGAAAAAAGCAGATGATGTAAAATTTGCGTTCATTCCGAAATTAACGGGAGTTGGTTTCTTCACATCAGGTGGTGAAGGTGCAAAAGAGATGGGAGATAAGTTAGGTGTACAAGTGAAGTACGATGGACCGTCTGAGGCAAGTGTATCAGGGCAAGTAAAATATATAAACAATTTTATTAACCAAAACTATGATGCAATTATGGTTTCATCTACGTCAGTTGATGGTCTCTCGCAATCATTACAACGTGCAAAGAAAAAAGGGATGACAGTATTAACGTGGGATTCTGATGTGAATCCGAAAGACCGTTCGTTTTATATTAGCCAAGGTACACCAGATCAACTTGCAAACTTATTAATTGAAATGACTTCTAAGCAAATTGGAGATAAAGGAAAAGTAGCATTCTTTTATTCAAGCCCGACTGTAACAGATCAAAATCAGTGGGTAACGAAGGCGAAAGAGATTATTAAAGAGAAATATCCGAATTGGGAAATTGTAACGACGCAATACGGTGAAAATAATGCGCAAAAATCTTTATCAGTTGGAGAGAGTATTTTAAAAACGTATCCAGATATTAACGCAGTAATATGTCCAGATGCAACAGCACTACCAGCAATGGCACAAGCAGCTGAGAATTTGAAAATGGATAAGAAAGTAGTCGTAACGGGGTTTTCGACACCGAACGTTATGCGTGATTATGTGAAACGAGGAACAGTACAACAATTTGGATTATGGGATGTAAAACAACAAGGTGCACTAGCAACTTATGTTGCAAATGAAATTGTTGTAAAAGGGAAGAAGTTAAAAGTCGGGGATAGCTTTGAAGTAAAAGGAATTGGAAAAGTGAAAGTAGAGCCGAACTCTATTCAAGGGTATGACTATGAGGCAGAAGGAAATGGTATTATCGTATTACCTGAACGAGTTGTATTTACGAAAGATAATATCGATAAGTATAATTTCTAGTAGAAAATAAAAACGTCCGAATATATCGGACGTTTTTATTTTGTCGTTTTTTTAATCTATTCATTAATTGTGAACAGCTTCTTTTTCATTTAACCCAAGTGTGCGTCCTGTTGAAGCGTGAAGCTCTTGGAACAGTCTTGGATTTTCCGTTAGTGATACGCCATAAGAAGGGATCATTTCTTTTATTTTTGGCTCCCATGCTAGTATACGTTCTGGGAAGCATTTTTCTAATACTTCAAGCATAACGTGAACCGCAGTAGAAGCACCTGGAGAAGCGCCAAGTAACGCAGCGATTGATCCGTCATTTGCACTAACAACTTCTGTACCAAATTGAAGTGTTCCTTTACCACCTGCATCAGTATCTTTAATTACTTGCACACGTTGTCCAGCAACGACAGTATCCCAATCTTCACTTTTAGCGTTCGGAATAAACTCACGTAATTCTTCCATACGCTTTTCGTGTGATAACATAACTTGTTGGATTAAGTATTTTGTTAATCCCATTTCTTTTAAACCGGCTGCTAACATCGTTAAGACGTTATTCGGTTTTACAGATCCAATTAAATCAAGGTTTGAGCCAGTTTTTAAGAATTTAGGTGAGAAGCCTGCAAATGGTCCAAACAGTAAAGATTTTTTGTTGTCTATATATCTTGTATCAAGGTGAGGTACAGACATTGGCGGAGCGCCAACTTTAGCTTTTCCGTATACTTTTGCATGATGCTGCTCTACAACTTTTTGGTTTTTACATACCATAAATAGTCCACTTACTGGGAATCCTCCAATATGTTTTGATTCAGGAATACCAGTCTTCTGAAGTAGAGGTAGACTACCACCACCGCCGCCGATAAAGACGAACTTTGCAGTATGGTGTTCGATTTTACCACTATTCATATCGTGTACTTTCACTTCCCACAAACCGTTCTTCGCACGTTTAATATTTTCAACACTGTGTTTGTAGTTTAGTTCGACATTTTTAGTTTTTAAGTAATCAAACAACATGCGTGTTAACGCACCAAAGTTAACATCTGTTCCAGAATCAATTTTCGTTGCAGCCATCGGTTCATTAGAGTTACGACCTTCCATAATGAGTGGAAGCCATTTTTTTAATGTATCAGGAGCATCAGAAAATTCCATTCCTTGGAATAGAGCGTTTTTTGAAAGCGCTTCAAAACGATTTTTTAGAAACTCCACATTTTTTTCTCCTTGCACCAAACTCATATGAGGTAGTGGCATAATAAAATCTTGTGGATTACGAATTAAGTTTCTCTTAACAAGATACGCCCAAAATTGTCTTGAAAGTTGAAATTGCTCATTTACTTTTACAGCTTTACCAATATCTATAGACCCGTCAGATTTTTCGGACGTATAGTTAAGCTCACATAGCGCAGAATGTCCTGTACCAGCATTATTCCATTCGTTAGAACTTTCTTCTCCGGCATTAGCGAGTTTTTCAAATACTTTAATTTCCCATTCAGGTGCCAATTCTTTAAGTAATGATCCTAACGTTGCGCTCATAATTCCAGCGCCAATTAAGATAACGTCTGTTTTTTGCTGCATGTTGCTCATGATAATCTCTCCATCCCCTATATTGGCAAAAAAGAGTAGGTGTTTTTATATCTAAGCCGTAAAAAGAAAACACCGCCTAGGCCCCACCTAGGTATTTACCTTTTTTGTCTCAATTATATAACCATCTCATAGTCTATTATAATAATTAATAGACTAAAATATCTAGTGTTATCTGATAATTTTAAACTATTTAACGTTTTATTTCATAGAATTCTTCTGTCATAAGGGTAAAAAGCATAGTAGTAAAGCGGAATTTGGAGAAGAATTCCATTTTGATGTTATCCCAAAAAAACTTCTATTTTTATGTTTTATCTTTGGAAACTAGTAAAATTCTATTTTTGTAACATCTAATTTGAAAAAATAGAGTAAATAACAAATAAATGATAAGATTATTCTGAAAATAAAACAGGAGGGATACCAATGCTTACAAAAGAACAAGTCGTAAACTTATTTCGGGATTTTTCTGTGAATGAATGTAAAGGATCGAGTCCTTTATACGAATACTTATCAATAAAAATTTCTGAAGATGAGGAAGTTCTTACGTTAGCTTTCAATGCACAACCTGGTCAGCCAATCCCGAACTTATTATTAGGTGCGGTCCATTATTTATTGTTAAAAGGAAAAGAGCACAGTTTAAAAAAGTATTATCAAAGTTTAGTTGAAAATGCTGATATAAATTTTGAAAATGCCTTTTACCAATTTAAAGATTTTTGCCGTGTATATCGAGAAGAAATTATCTCTTTATTACAAACGAAACTTGTTCAAACGAATGAAGTAAGACGATGTGCCTATTTATATCCAAGTTTCTGTTACATATTTAACAAAGTGAACAAACCGTTAGCATTAATTGAGATTGGTACAAGTGCAGGGTTACAACTGTTTTGGGATCAATATCGTTATTCATACGGAACGGATGAAGTGTATGGAAATATAAATTCGAATGTCAATTTAACCTCTGAAATAAGAGGGGAGAATGTACCGCACTTTCTAAAACATAGTCCACCTGTTCTAGAAAGAATCGGACTAGATTTACATGTGAATAATTTAAATGATGAAGAAGATTATTTATGGTTACGCGCGCTTATTTGGCCAGAACATAAAGCAAGACTTGAACTGTTCGATCAAGCAGCATCTTTAGTTAAAAATGAATCCGTCCGATTAATAGAAGGAGACGGTGTAGAGCTGTTGCCATCTATTATTGAACAAATAAGTGAAGATGCTGTTATCTGCATTTTCCATACACACGTCGCAAATCAAATACCTAAGCAAGTAAAACATGCGCTAGAAAAACAAATTAAAGAAATCGGTGCAAAACGTGATGTATTCCACCTATATAACAATATGTGGGACCGGGACCTTCATATTGATTATTATATTAACGGAAACGAATATTGTGAAACTGTTGGGGAAACGGAAGGGCATGGGAGATGGTTTAGTTGGGGATTGGGGGATAAGAAGCTATGCTAAAGTAAATCTAATAATTATGGGTTTCATCACCAAAATTCGTAATTAAAATAGCTGATGGAAGACACTCCATCAACTGTTTTTTACTTTTCATAAAACTCATTAGGTATCTAAGATAAGCGTCAAATATTCCTCACCTACAAGTTGTAAATAGCCCATGAGATTCATCTTCTTACATCCAAGGATTAAAGAAATTGGATTATTAAAACCTGACAGGTGTCAAAAAAGAACCTACCGGTTAATCAGCTATATTACTGGTTCAAGAAATTATTACTTCAAACGGAAGAGCCGAAGGAAAGTAAATGTTTAAAATGAATATATAATACATGCGAGAAAGAGCACAATTTGATAGGAGGGGCTTCCAAATGCATATGGATGAAAGAATGAATTTGCAGTTAACAAGCCAGGCTCTTCAGGTAATGAATAACGGAATTGCTGTCATAAGTCATGATGGAATCATCACATTCAGCAACCAACCATTCTGCAGCATGTTACATAAAAAAGAAAATGAAATAATAGGTAAGCATATATCAACGATTATTCCTGATCGTAAAAAGCTAGTAGTGAATCAAAATGATAGTTTGTACAAGTACGAGTGTAAGGTGGGCAACCAAGTATTGATTATGAATGAATCCCGTGTATATCAGAGCGGGAAAGAAGATGGATCAATTGCCATTTTGGAAAACAAGGAAAAAAGTATACAGTCCTTGGAAAGTATCATCAGTCGGTATGAAAATGCCTTGAATTTACTGTCGGAGTGTATTCTAGGGGTAAATGAACAAGGGATTGTCAATTTTTTAAGTGGTTCTTATGCACAATTTTTAGGGATTGATGATCCAAAGGAAGCGATAGGTAAGCATTGTACGGAGGTTGTTGAGAATACGAGGATGCATATTATCGTGAAGACGGGACAGGTGGAAATTGGGCATATCCAGCGTATAAGTAATCGGAATATTATCGCAACTCGCATACCTATTGTTAAGGACGGTGAGGTTATTGGTGCGATTGGTAAAATTATGTTTCATGATATACAGCAGTTTAAAGCTTTGGGGGATCAGATTAGTGCAATGGAATCAAAGTTATCTTACTATCAAACTGAATTACAGCGGTTGCAAGAAGGTAGGTTGTCCTTTCAAAGTATTATAGGAGAGAGTGCGAAAATGAAAGAAGTTAAAACGATGGCCTTGAAGGTTTCTAAAAGTCGGTCTACTGTTTTGATAAGAGGAGAGAGCGGTACAGGGAAGGAGCTCTTTGCGCATGCGGTACATCGTGCAAGTCCGCGTGCTAGGGGTTCATTTATTCGTTTGAATTGTGCTGCGATTCCGAGGGATCTTTTGGAGGCTGAATTATTTGGATACGAAGAGGGGGCTTTTACAGGAGCGAAAAAAGGTGGTAAGCCTGGGAAGATTGAGTTGGCCCATAAGGGAACGTTGTTTTTAGATGAAATCGGTGATATGTCTTTGGACATGCAGGTGAAGTTGCTGCGTGTGTTGCAAGAGAAAGAGATTGAAAGAATTGGTGGTACGAAAATTCAAAAGATTGATGTCCGTTTCATTGCGGCGACACATCGAAATCTTCGTGAAATGGTGCAAAGAGGGGAATTTAGGGAGGATTTATATTATAGGTTGAATGTGTTTGCGATCGATATTCCTCCGTTACGAGAGAGAAAGGAAGATATGATACATATAATGGAATTTTTAATTCGGAAATTGAATGGGGAGCTGGGTAGTAGCGTTCTTTCATTGGATGAGAGAGTAAGGGATATATTCATGGAGTATGATTGGCCAGGCAATATTAGGGAGCTAGAGAATGTGTTAGAACGAGCGATGAATGTTATAGAAGGAATGATTATTCAAGTGCATCATCTTCCTGTATATTTGCGGAAAAAAGATTTGGAAGAAGAGTTATATCATGAAATATTTGCGGTGGATCAAGAGAAGAATGAGATGAGTTATTCACTGCAGGAGGAAGTGGAATCGGCTGAAAAACGGGCGATTACAAGGGCTTTGGAAAAGACAGCTGGAAATATAAAAGAGGCAGCCAAGCTTTTAGGGATTCATCGGGCTAGCTTATATCGTAAAATAGAAAAATATGGAATTTCGTGAAAGGAAGCAAAGGGCAAACAGGCCCTTTTTTTGTTTGGTTTGCAGTAATACATACTGTCTCTTTTTTGCGACACTTTCTTATAGATGCGACATGATCGTAATCATTTGTAGCGCAAATGCGACATGTGAAGGTGGACATGTAAGGGAGACTTGGGTATATCCCTGAAGGAATAAGGGAATAGAGAATGAGTCGATTTTTGGCATGTTTCTTGCTATATAAATAAAAAAGATTATAGCAAGAAGGGATGGAATTCAATGCTGGAAAATCACAGTTTGCCACATTTTATTATGCAAAGTATTGAAAAAACACCAAGTAAGGTCTATTTACAATTTGAAGAACAAAGAGTTACGTATGAGGAGCTCTATCATCGAATTACAAAAGCTGCAGCGGGATTTTGTGAGCTCGGTATTCAAAAAGGGGATAAGGTTTGTATTATGCTTCATAACGCTCCTGAATATCTGGATGTATGGTTTGCTTTATCTTTTATGGGAGCAATTGCAGTGCCTCTGAATGTGCATTTAAAAGGAGAGGGCCTACAGTATATTTTATCTCACTCTGATTGCAAGCTGATTATCGTTGATAAGGAATTTGTTCCTCAAATTGCTTCTTGTTTGCCATTTATACAAAGGGACATTCAAATTGTCGTTTACGGAAATGATGAAAGCGCAATCATTTTGAACGATGGTAAAGAACCGCTGGTAATCGAATTGAAAGATGTACTGAATACAAATAATCATCACCTTCCAACTGAATTTGTTTCCTCCTCTTCTATTAACAGTATTCTTTATACCTCTGGAACGACTGGATTACCTAAAGGGGTCATGTTAAGTCATTCTGCCTATGTAAATTCTGCGCAGTCATTTGCCACCTATATGGTTGGCGCAAGTTCGAAAGATATTTTATTTACAGCGCTGCCGTTATTCCATATTAACGCCCAGGCCCATACAGTACTCGGTGCTATTTCTTCCAATGCGACAATTGCTCTTGGCAAGCGGTTTAGTGCTTCTAGATTTTGGGATGAAATTCGTGGTCATGGCGCAACCATTTTTAATTCTTTAGGATCTATGATTCCTATTCTCTGCAAGCAACCAGAAAAGGAAAACGATAATGAAAATTTTGTAAGGGTGACGGCTTGTGCTGCTACGCCTAAGGAATTTTGGAAGCCGTTTGAGGAGAGGTTTGGCGTCCAGATTGTAGAAGGTTACGGATTAACGGAAACGACGGGTTTTTGTGTAACGAATCCATTGAATGCCAATAAGCCGCCTTCTATTGGAAAGCCTTATTCTTACGTAGAGACGAAGATTGTCAATGAGGATGGAAATGAAGCGCGGACTGGTGAAATTGGAGAGATTTTTATACGTTCCTTACAGGGACAAGCATTCATGGAAGGCTACTATAAAATGCGGGATAAAACAGAAGAGGCGATGAAGGAGGGATGGTTCCATACAGGAGATCGCGGTTATCTAGACGAGGAAGGTTACTTATATTTTTGCGATCGAATCAAACAGTGTATCCGGAGGCGTGGAGAAAATATCTCCTCTTGGGAAATCGAAAAGGTAGTGAATAATCACCCGAAAGTACTTGAATCAGCGGCCATCGGTGTTCCATCGGAAGTGGGAGAAGAGGATGTCAAATTATATGTGATTGTAAAGAAAGGAGAAACGATGTCCCATGAAGAGATTATAGATTGGTGTCAAGAACGTATGGCTTACTTCATGGTGCCGCGATATGTTCAGTTCAGTGAAACTTTCCCAAAAACCGCGACGGAACGGATTCAGAAGTTCAAGCTGAAGGAGGAAGGAATCAGTACTGCTTGGGATCGCGAACAGGTCGGCTATGTAATTAAAAGAACGAGTTGATGTGCTGAAGGGGAGTAAAACAGTTTGCTTTTTATCTCATTACATATTGGAAAGAAGGGATTGAATTGGAAAATAAGCGGGTTGTTACATGGTCCAAAGAAAAAGGAATCGCGACAATCATCATTGATAATCCTCCTGTGAATGTATTGAGCGGTGCTGTGGTTGAGCAACTGACGGTGGTGGTCGATGAAATCGAACGGGATGATGAAGTAATTGCTGTACTTCTAACTGGCGCTGGAGAAAAGGCCTTCGTTGCAGGAGGAGACATCAAGTCATTTCCGGAATGGATTGGGAAAGGGAATGAATATGCAGAGGGAAAATCATTGTGGCTTCAGAATCCATTAAATAAAATAGAAAGATTGTCGAAGCCTGTAATCGCTGCTATTAACGGATTAGCGCTTGGGGGCGGGTGTGAATTAGCCTTATCATGTGATTTACGGATTATAGAAGAACATGCCCAAATCGGACTTCCAGAGGTGAAGTTAGGATTGTTTCCAGGTGCGGGAGGCACGCAACGTTTGCCTCGATTGATAGGAACTGCAAGTGCGAAAGAAATGATGTTCACTGGTGAACCGTTCACTGCCGAGGTAGCTTGGCGAGTTGGTTTGGTGAATCATGTTGTTCCGCGTGGCGAAGCGCTGAATAAGGCGAAGGAACTAGCCGCGAAGATGGCTCAATTTTCCCTTCCTGCTTTATCTTTGATGAAGCAATCTATCAATAAGGGATTATCTTCTTCTCTTGAGGACGGGCTAAAAATAGAAGCTGAGAATTTCGGCCATGTATTTCAAACGAGTGATGTAAGAGAGGGAGTGGAGTCTTTTATAGAAAAGAGGGTACCGCTTTTTCATCATAAATAAAATAACAAAAAGTAATGCCTGCCTTTGGCAGGTGTTGCAATAATATATATAAATATAAAAGGGTGTAAAGTAAATTTAAGAGAATCTATTTTATTGAGGGGGAATGCGGTTATGGATTTATTGATTGTATTGCTATCGCTTGGCTTGCTTATATTTGTAGCTTACCGAGGATTCTCAGTCATTTTATTCGCTCCGTTATGTGCTTTGTTGGCTGTATTTTTAACGGAACCGGCGAATGTTTTACCATTCTTTTCTAATGTTTTTATGGCGAAGATGGTCGGATTCATAAAATTATATTTTCCTGTATTTTTGCTTGGAGCGATATTCGGTAAAGTGGTAGAAATCACTGGAATAGCAGAAAAAATCGCGAAAATTATCATCCATTTTATAGGCGTGAAAAGAGCTATGCTTTCCATCGTGTTAATGGGAGCGATTCTTACATACAGTGGTGTCAGTTTATTTGTCGCAGTATTTGCGATTTATCCGTTTGCGGCGCAATTATTTCGCGAGGCGGATATTCCGAAACGTCTCATTCCAGCGACAATTGCATTCAGTGCATTCACGTTTTCGATGGATTCACTTCCTGGATCACCTCAAATCCAAAATGTTATTCCAACTACGTTCTTTAAAACAGATATTTATGCAGCTCCTACATTAGGGATTATCGGAGCACTGTTTATCTTTATATGTGGCATGATGTATTTGGAAAGGTGCAGGAAGAAGGCTGCCGCTAAGGGAGAGGGGTACTTCGGAAAAAGCGGTGCCACTTCTGAACTGGCTGCCACAACTAGTGCGCAATTGGTGCAAGCGCCTATTGTTTCCAGCGAGGTTATTCCAGCTAGTTATTGGGTAGCTTTTCTTCCGCTTATACTGGTCGGAGTGATGAATAAAGTCTTTACAGAATTCATCCCAGTTTGGTATACAAAGGGATTTGATTTTGCATCTATAGGTTTGAAGGAGTACGGAGCGATTGATATGGGACAAGTCGTAGGTATTTGGTCAGTGGAAATGGCACTTCTTATCGGAATACTTGCTGCTATATTATTAAACTTCCAAGCGGTAAAAGAACAGTTTCAATCTATTACAAGCGTGGGCGTAAGTGGTTCAATCTTAGCTGCCATGAACACTGCAGCCGAGTATGGATTTGGTGCCGTTATAGCAGCTTTACCCGGATTTGTCATGATTCAAAATTCTTTGACAGGTACATTTTCAAACCCTTTAATTAGCGGAGCGGTCATGACGAATATTTTGTGCGGCCTGACGGGATCAGGTTCGGGTGGAATGAGTATTACATTAGGTTTAATGGCAGATAAATATATTGAAGCGGCAGCGAACTTTGATATTCCGTTAGATGTGCTGCATCGTGTAATTGCAATGGCAGCAGGAGGTATGGATACTTTACCTCATAACGGGGCAGTTATAACCTTACTTGCGGTTACAGGATTAACGCACCGGGAAGCTTATAAAGAGATTTTTGGTATTACGATAATTAAGACATTAGCCGTTTTCTTCGTTGTTGGAGTGTATATGATGTTTTCTATTGTATAGTAGGGAGGTTGCTTGGCTGTTATAAATAACGCAGTCATCAAGTTAAGATTATGTATAATGGTAAACAGAAACAGCCATCATTCCATGAAATGATGGCTGTTTGTATGTTTTCAATGAATTTCACAAAAAAACTTCAATTGTAGATTGGAATTGAACTATCCACTTGGTTTAGAGACGGGGTCTTCTCGGTTAAAATGATAAAGTCGGCAAATTTAATTGTTACAACAATGCTCTTCTTCTCATCCATTGCGTCACGACCCATTTTGCACCTTTGATAACAGGTGCAGCAACTACAAGCAAATCCTCACATTGGACCCCAGCTGACCAACATTCATAATAGTCGTGAAAACCATTTACAAACATGATTTGTCCGTTCTCAAATAGGATAACAAATATGGAGTTTCCTTACCTATTTTATAAAAGGTTAAAAATAAACCATAATATTATTATGTAAAAAAAATTGATGAATGTACAGCTTGTTAAATAGTTCAATATTTTTGATTTTTCTATGGCTGCATAAGTATGATGTTTGTAGGAGGGGATCATATGAGTATACACAAAAAAATCATAGCGATTTCAGGAAGTATTAAGGAAGGATCATCCAACACAAACATATTAAAAACTTTAGCAGCATTTATTCCAGAAGGTATAGATTACACTATTTATAATGGAATAGAGGAATTTCCTCATTTTAATCCGGATGTAGATCGAGTTGGAGCACCGGTTGTTGTTGAAGAATTTCGAAAGACATTAAGTGAAGCTCATGCACTTATTATTTGTACACCAGAGTACGCAAAAGGTATACCAGGAGTTTTAAAAAATGCATTAGAGTGGCTTGTTTCATCAGCGGAACTTTATAAAAAGCCAGTTGCTATTATAACAGCTTCACCGTCGATTGCTGGAGGGGATAAAGCTCATGAATCATTATTACTTACGCTAGGTATGCTAGATACAATTGTCGTTCAAAATGGTTCGCTATTAATCCCATCTGTGCGCACTAAATTTAGTGATGATGCAAAAGTTACAGATGAGGATACAAAGCAAGCTCTTATCTCTTTAGTTCAAAGTGTAGTAGATGAGATAAAGAAATAATGATTTAGTTCGTATTAAAGTGAAAATGGGACTTTTATAATAATAAAAGATAAAAGCAATGCTACTGTTAGTTCAAATGTAGCATTGCTTTTTTACATAGTTAAATATATTTACTCAATATCTCCCCAGGTAATCCATCAATCTCACAAACTTTCTCAGATGTAAAACCGATGTTTATTAATATTTTTCGAGAGGGGATATTGTTTGGATCGATAATTGCCTTTAGTACGTTTACATCTGTCTGCTTCGCTATTTCAATTAATTCTCTTGCGATACAACTACCATATCTTTTTCCCCAGTGCTCCGGCAATATCATATAACCAAGTTCAGCTTCTTTAAAATCATCCTCATTTACTGTTATATGTCCAAGTCCGATAAATTCATTTGTTGCACTGTTATAAACTTTATAAGATCCATACAGTTTATGTTTTCCATTGCGCATTAATAATTTTTTATAGTCGTTTTGTGCTTCCTCTAAAGGAATGGCGCGTTCAGTAATTTGTGCCATCACTTTTTCGTTTGATACGAGCTGAAAGTATTGATTAAAGTCTGTTGTTTCAAATTTTTTGAAATGTAGCTTATGCATATGATTCCTCCAAACTAATTTTCATTTGTTCTTCAGAAAAGAAAAAGATAAGTTAAATCGTAATTTCAATTTGATTACCTTCAGGATCACTTATTACACTTTCGTAATAACCATCTCCAGTGAAACGTGGTCCATTTAATAAAGGATAACCCTCATCTTTTAATGTTGAAGTTAATTCATTTACACGTTCTTCACTACCGACAGAGAATGCCATATGTGCATAGCCAGTTATATTAAGGTTAGGTTCGTTTTCTATACCTTTTTTACGCATAAGTTCAAGCCTTGCTCCAGATTCGAACGTAATAAAATAAGATTCAAATTGTTTTGCTTCGTTATGATATAAAGAGTTTGCTTTGCCGTTGAAATACTTCGTATAAAAAGTACGCATTAATTCTAAGTTATATACCCAAATTGCTATATGTTCGATTTTCATTCGTTTCACCGATCCTATCTTTATGTAAATTAATAAATATTTACTCTGAAATAATTAGAGAAGGTGAATGACACTAATTAGATGTTCACTGTATTAAATTTGCAACCATATTGCAAGAAATAAGAATGGGCGTTAGGAGAAATCAAATGATAATGATTTTACTAAAGGAGTTTGTTAATTTTCAGGTCACAACATGCATACAATGTCTAATTAAGTGAATTACGTACGTAACAATTGCAAATAAGGAGGGACTAATTTGTGGGGCAAATTGAACAAATGATGATTGTCGGCATTTCTATGTCTTTTATACTATCTATTATGACATTAGGGTCTTTATATTATAATCCTCGTCTTTGGCTAAATGATTATCCGAAAGATATTCAAAAAGTAGTTTTGCCAAAATCGATAAATGAAAAAAAGCAAACGTATTATTTCGGAATTATTTACAATATTATTCTCTTCGGAACGCCTTTAGTTTCTACGTATATACTACATCAACATGAAAAATTATTGTATATTGAGGCCTATTTACATACTTTTGGGATTGTAATGACTTTCAATTTAGTAGATTTATTTATAATTGATTGGCTTATATTTTGCTGGATTACTCCAAGATTTGTTGTTATTCCTAGTACAGAAGAGATGAAAGGGTATAAAGACTATATATTTCACTTAAGAGGAGCGATAGTCGGAACGCCATTTTTAGCAATAATAAGTTTATTTGTGGCAGGAATTGCGACAACTATTTAGTATAAGGTAGAGGGGGATGAAAAGTTAATACTTATACTTAAAGGAGTATAAATAATGAGCCTTTTGATTAGAAAATTAGAAATAAATGATTTAAACTATTTACCTGAAATTGATGATAGTTTTACAGTAAATGCCCGGTTAGTTCTTTCTGTTTCAAAAATAAATAACAAAATAGAATATACAGTCGAAAAAGTACCTAGCTATGAAAAAAGTTATTTAGAAGATAGGTATGATGACGATGAAGAGCTAGCGTACAATGAATATATAAATAATCCTAATCAAATAATTTACATAGCACTTTTACATAACCAAATCGTAGGAGTTATGATATTGAAAAAGAATTGGAATCGCTATGCTTATATAGAAGATATCAAGGTGGACATAGAATACCGAGCACTTGGAATTGGTAGAAGATTAATAGAGCAAGCAAAGCAGTGGGCAAAAGATGGTAATATGCCAGGCGTTATGCTTGAAACACAAAATAATAATGTGACAGCGTGTAAGTTTTATGAGAAATGTGGATTTGTAATAGGGGGATTTGATTTTCTTGTTTATAAAGGGATAAATGAGCAAAATGATGAAGTTGCGATTTATTGGTATTTAAATTTAAAATGAATATATATTATTACTTATGTAAAGATTGTTCAGTTATCAAAACTGAAATACAAGGAACATAATGAAAATAAGACTGACTCATTCTGTCAGTCTTATTTTTGATGCGTCACATCATTAACAATCGCATGAAATATATCTTTTTGCGTGAAATCATCTGTAAAAACAGTTTCTTTATCAACTGCAATTGTATCGTGCGGGTTATACCATTTACTCAATAAATCTTCTCCAAATTCAAGTCGTTTTTCTCTCGTATTATGACGTTTAATCGTTTCTTCAAGTGATAAGTCAAAATAATATGTATAAGCGTTTCCTTCAAAAAAATATATTAATTCTCTTAACATATCACCGTACCTACGACTGTTTAGTATTCCTTCTAAAATAACAAATTCGCATTTTCCTTTTCCGTACTTCGTAATCTCAAACATTAAATCATGAGATAGGTTTCCTATTGTGTCGTGAACTTTTAACATATCTCTGCGCACGACATCTTGAGAGACTAGTAATGTACCTTGGCCAAAATGTTCTTGTAGTTCTTTTGCGATAGTTGTCTTGCCGCTTGCGGAGTTTCCCCGAAGGATGATTAATGTTGATTTCAAAGTCTCATCTCCAAATTGTTTTAGTTTTTTAGGTCTTGTTACAAAAGAACTTCATTATGGGAAACATTCTTTTAGTTAGTTAAGTAATAGTTTATGATACTCAGTATAAGTTGAACAGAATAATTTCTTATTGTGGGATTATGCAAGTAAAGCTGTTTTAAAAATTTACTATCTACATATAGAAAAGTTATTATAAGAGTAACTAATAAGGAGGGGACCTATGTTATTCCAAAATGGACAATTATTAGTTAGATATGTAACAAAAGACGATGCACCTATCATTTCAAAATGGTTAACAAATCCAGAAGTTTTACAGTATTACGAAGGAAGAGATAATCCGCAATCTGTAGAAAAGGTACTCGAGCATTTTATACATCATCCAAACAGTAATGAAAAAAGATGTTTAGTAGAATTTGATGAAATGCCGATTGGTTACATACAAATGTACCCTGTTGATTCTGAATGGAAAGCGTTATATGGATATGAGGAATCACAAAATGTATGGGGAATGGACCAATTTATCGGTGAACCACTCTTTTGGGGAAAAGGAATTGGAACAAATCTCGTTCAAGCAGCCATTACATACATTATAGAGAGTTTAGGAGCGGAAGCAATCGCAATGGACCCAAGAGTAAATAATGAACGTGCGATAAAGTGTTATGAAAAATGCGGATTTAAAAAAGTGAAGATTTTAAAGGAACATGAACTGCATGAAGGGAAATTAGAAGATTGTTGGATGGTGGAATTTAAACAATTATAATAAAGTGAAACTTTAATCAACCCTAACCAATCGGGCTTTTACCAGCAGTTGATCTCCCACCTAACTTCTTTGCTTTACAGCTGAATTTTGAGGTGGGAGTCTTACTGCCCGTTAATGCGGGATAAATATGCAGGGGCTTATAAAAATAAAGGGAGCTGTGTGAAATGAAAAAGGCATTACTAGTTATTGATGTGCAAGCGGGTATGTATACAGCAGGAATCCCAGTACATAATGGGGAAAAGTTTTTAGAAACGTTGCAAGAGCTTATTGGGGGATGTCGTTCAAATGGTATTCCGGTTATTTATGTACAACATAACGGGCCAAAAGATCATCCTTTAGAAAAAGGGACAGATGGTTGGAAAGTGCATGCGGCGATTGCTCCGCAAGAGGGGGACAATATCGTTGAAAAGACGACGCCAGATTCATTCCATAAGACGAGCTTAAACGAAGTGTTACAAGAAAAAGGGATTGAGCATGTTATTATTTCAGGAATGCAAACAGAGTACTGTGTTGATACGACAACGCGCAGAGCGTTTAGTGAAGGATATAAAGTAACATTAGTGAGTGATGCGCATAGTACGTTTGATACAGATGTATTGCGTGCTGAAGATATTGTGAAGCATCATAACGCAGTGTTTGGAGCATTTGCGGATGTTATTGCGTTAAAAGATTTAAAAGTAGAAGCGTAAGTATTGAAGTGGCTGTCTCTAAATGGAGGCAGTTTTTTATTTGCGGATAGGCCGTAAAACATTGTCGATAAATCGATATTCCTTGTCGAATCGTTGATATATTCAAAAAATCATTAATATAATTTCATTCACCGTATTGATATCATAAAAAAACAAAAAGGAGCGCCACATCGTCAAAAATTCGACTGATGAGACAGCTCCTTTTTTGCACCAGTAATTATGGCTTTATTTCTTCTTATCTTTATCCAACACATTCTGTTCTTCAGCAAACTCCGTACCATATGCAAACCGGCGATTAATTCGAATGTTATCATTGTTGTGCCTTGAGTGGGAATTAGAAAAGCGATGGACGATTACTTCTGATAATGTAAAGACGATGGCAGAAAGGATACTGCCCCATGCAATTTGCATGTAGTTGTCTAATAAAATATTACCGAAAATCCAAACGCTTAAATACGTAAGTAAGAAATCCGTCATAATGGCAGCGGAATTGCCAATTCGATTTAAAATAATTTTATCAACAAACATATAAGAAACGATTGTGACGAAGAGACTAAAAGAAATGATTTGGACGAGCGTTGCTGGGAAAAATAGAGCTAGTCCGATACTAAAAGCGATGATGCATGATATAAATTTAATAAGTATTACAGTAATATCACTCAATATTTACACCTCCCATTTATACATAGTTTTACAATAAATTCAGGAGTTCATACATTGGAACGGTTTAATTTATATAAAACTTTATCACATTGAAATTTTGTCTAAATATTAAAAAAACAACTAAAAAATGTTATAGTAAAATGAGAGCGTATGATATTTTTAGGTAAGGGGGAATCCGGGATGTGGATTACTTCAGAAGTAGAAATTCCAGATGAGTTAATCGATCACCTTGAACAAGGGAAGTTAGTATTATTCGTTGGAGCAGGAGTTTCTATGAAGGGGAAATCAAACTTACCGAATTTCGATGATTTAGTTGATGAAATTTCGAAAGCTTTATATGTCGAAAGGCGTGAGATGACAGAACCCCACGATTATTATCTCGGTAAAATTGCGAAAACGAAAGATGTGCATCAAGTTGCAAGAGACCTCGTCAATATAGAAAAATCAAAACCAAATCCATTACACTACGCAATTCCAAGGTTGTTTCCGTTAGATACGGATGTTCGAATTGTAACGACAAACTTTGATCAACATTTTACGTCTGTAATTACAGAAATGAATAGAGAGCTGAATATTTATTATGCACCTGCTTTACCGACAGGGAGAGCGTTTAAAGGGTTGGCTTACATACATGGGAATATAGAACAAGAGAAAGAAGCTTTAATTTTAACGGATGGTGATTTTGGAAGGGCTTACTTAACAGAAGGATGGGCGAGACGATTTTTAGTTGATTTATTTTCAAATTACACTGTTTTATTCGTTGGGTATAGTCATAATGATCCTGTAATGAAATATTTAGCAACAGGCTTACCACCGAGTACAAGGCGTTATGCTTTCGTCGCACAAGGGGATAATACATATCATTGGGAGCATTTAGGGATAAGACCGATTGTGTATCCGAATAAAGCAAATAATCATCAGGCACTTGTGAAAGCGGTGAAGCGGTGGGCGGAATTAATGGGGGATAATTATATTACGAAAAGAATGCGTATTCGTGATATTGTAACCGTACCTCCATCAGTGGAGCAGGAGCAATTATCCTATATAAAACAGTCAATAAAAAAAATTGAAACCGTTCGGTACTTCGTTGAATTTGCTCGTGATTACGAATGGGTAGAATGGCTTGAAGCGGAAGGGAAATTACGAAATTTATTTTTGCTTACAGCAAATTATGATGAAGTAGATGAATTGCTTGCAGAATGGTTAGTGGAGCAATTTCTATTTAGTCATCAAAAAGAACTATTTCAATTGATTTTTAAAAATCACTCTAAAATATCCCCGTTATTGTGGCGAACAATTTGTACTTATTTGAACGAAACGAAGGAAACAATGGATCCTTTGTTATTTGCAAAATGGGCATTGCTTGTATTAGAAACGGCAGAAAAAGATAGTAGCTCTATTGAAATGATTTCATACTTATTGCAAAAATGTTCTTTCCCTGAGCATAAAGAAATTGGCTTGTTGTTGTTAACGTTTATTTTAGATGGAAAACTAAAATTGAAGCGTGTAAGAAGATGGGGAAATGATACGCAAGAGTCGATTGAACTCGAGGAATCGAGTCGTATACCAATGCCTATTTTTTCTCATGTGGAGCGAATTTGGAAAGAGAAAATGAGACCACATATTACTTACTACGCAAATCCAATTATGGTTACGGGGTTAGAAAAAATACAACTATTGTCATTAAGACAAAATGCACTGAAAAGAAGAGATAGAGAAATTTCAGAGCAGGAGTTACAGCAAAATGATTTTACGTTTTTAATTCAAATTGTAAAAGAGTGTCTTACATATTTATGTGAAAACAATGAGAAAAAAGCGAATTATTATATTACAGAAATGATAGAAACAGATAGTGTACTTCAAAAGCGAATTGCGATTGAAGCAATGAGTAAAAATGTATTCGTTACTGCGGATGCCAAACTGAAGTGGTTACTACATGAAGGTCTTCTGCTAGATGTCACATATAAACATGAAGTGTTTCAACTTTTAAAGAATTATTATGCAGATGCTTTAGAAGAAACAAAAGAGGAAATTATTCAAACTGTATTAGAACATCTTGCAGAAGAGAGGGCGTTTGATGCTTGTCTCGTTCTAGATACATTATTTGCATGTGATTCGAATAGTCGATGCACGATAGAAGGATATGAATTAATGAAACAGAAGCACCCTCATTTTTCTTCTGATCGATACAGTGTTCCAAAGAAAGAATATATTGAACAAAGCATAACTTGTAATGTAACAGCTGATGGATTACTACAGCTGAAAGACGATGAAATAATGAAGCAAGTTCGGCAGTTCTCTCAAGATGGTGTTTTTGAACAACGCCATTTTGTAGAGATGTTATCAAAAGCATGTAAATTAAATGTAGAGTGGAGTATTTCGTTTGCTTATCAACTAGTAGGCGTACATGAAATTAGTAATGAAGTTTGGTTTGTTTGTATTAGAGAGTGGAGAAATAATAGGAATTTAACGAGTGAGCAGATTCAAAGGATCATTCCATTATTGCAGAAGTTTGTTAGAAATACTACTTTTCATTGGTTAATTAGTAGTTTTCTATATGAAATTAGCAATCGATTAGAAGAGCTAGAAGAGAATAGTATACGGGTTATAAAACGCTTTGCTTTTTCAGTATTTCCACAAGTTATGAGAGGGGAAACGGATTTTAAAATTGGAAAACAAGAGTTTTACAATGAGTCTATACAGCATCCTGTTGGGAAGATGACCGCTGTATTACTAAAACTGTTATCATACGATCACTTATATGATCGTAATGTGTATGAATATTTATTTTTATTTGAGGAACAGGTAAGGGTTACTTCGGAAAGAACGAACTTTATGTTAGCCCGTTTAACAGCAGATATTACGTTTTTATACCATATTGAGAAGCAATGGTGCCGAAAATATGTATTACCTTACTTAGATTTAAAGAAAGAAAATGAGTTGACCAAGTATGCGTGGGCGGGATTATGTTATACGCAAATTAATGTACCTTTATTTACAGAGATGAAGAGATATATTAAATATGCGGTAGAGCATTTAGAGCTGCTACATCCGTATACGAGAGAAGCGTTTTTAAAATGGCTTAGTTTTGTATTTATTAAATGTGTGCTGTATTGGGAGCAAAAAACAGATTGGTTATATCCACTTTTAATGCAAGAAAACGAAGAGAATAAAATTAAATTTATGCAGTATGTATGCTACTACGTAAAAACGTTAAGCGGAAAAGAACAACAAAAATTTTGGACAGCGTGGCTACATGTATTTTTAAGAGAACGTCCGAAAATGGGCGTAATATCAACGAGAGAATATATGATGCTTTTACGTATTGTATTATGTATGGATGAGATTTTAGAAAAAGGGCTTTGTATGATTTCGAGTAAATTTCTAGGTGTAGAAGGGCAATGCAATCAAGAGGAAATGAAACAGTTATTTATTGAGATGCTTGAAAAGAAGGATAGCATGAAAGCGTATAAAGAACAGTATGCAAATGTGTTTTTCATTTTACTTCAAACACGTCAAGAAGCTGATTTACTTGAAAATGAAATCATACAAATAAAAGAACTATTAATCCAGTATGAAGTAGAAAAACATGTATTAAACTTAATTGAAAATGAGATGATTCGTATCGGAATTGTAATGGGGAATTTACAAGGGGAATTATAGGGCAGAAGTGGAATTTTTTTAAAAAAAATAAAAAGTTATTGACAGTGTTTTGAAAAGCGTTCTATAATACGAATCATACTTATTCAATTTCAAAAACATTTGAATAAACAAAGTGCAATGAAGAGATCACAGTAGTGGTTAGTCTTACTGTAACAGAGAGCTGGTGGTTGGTGTGAACCAGTACAGGGATAATCATGAATTACAGTCTTGGAGCATCTTTTTCGTAGTAAAGATAGTATTGTCTTTATGAAGAAAGAGCGGTCAAATGATCGTTAACAGTGAAGAGAGGTAGACGGAAAGTTAGTCTACAACTAGGGTGGTACCGCGATAAATATCGTCCCTACTGATTTATTCAGTAGGGACTTTTTGTATTTTAATGGTCCAACTTGAAAATAAAATATATATGCGTTGAAAGGAAAAGGAGTAGTTGTTGTTTCCCTGTAACAGAGAGCTGGTGGTTGGTGCGAACCAGTACAAAAACAAGAGCGAATTACAGTCCTGGAGCATCTTTTTCGTAGTAAAGATACTATTGTCTTTATGAAGGGAAAGACGGTCATATTGATCGTTAACAATGAAGAGAGGTAGACGAAAGAAGTCTACAACTAGGGTGGTACCGCGATAAATATCGTCCCTACTGATTGAATCAGTAGGGATTTTTTGTACAAAAAAAGTGATTTTTAACTAGTAGATAGTGTCTTTATGGTAATTATTAGTTTAAAATAAGAAGAGGTATCGATTCCACGAAGAAATTGTATAATTTATCAGTTCAGAAAATAGAGAATTTTACATTCTCTTACTATACTTTTAAAACATTAGAGGAGGATTTCCAAATGGCAAATCATGAATTAGATCAATTACGTAAACAGGTAGATGAAATTAACTTACAACTATTACACCTTTTAAACAAACGCGGTGAAATCGTTCAAAAAATTGGAGAGCAAAAACAAGTACAAGGTACGAAACGCTTCGATCCAGTACGTGAGCGTGAAGTGCTTGATATGCTTGCAGAGCATAACGAAGGACCATTCGAAACGTCAACGGTTCAACATATTTTCAAAACGATTTTCAAAGCAAGCTTAGAATTGCAAGAAGATGATAACCGTAAAGCATTACTAGTTTCACGTAAAAAGAAAAAAGAAAATACAATCGTTAATGTGAAAGGTGAATTGATTGGAAACGGAACACAAACGTTCATTATGGGACCTTGTGCGGTAGAAAGTTTAGAGCAAGTTCGCCAAGTAGGGCAAGCGATGAAAGATCAAGGACTTAAATTAATGCGCGGCGGTGCTTTCAAACCGAGAACATCTCCATACGATTTCCAAGGTTTAGGAGTAGAAGGTTTACAAATTTTACGCCAAGTAGCAGATGAGTTCGACTTAGCGATTATTAGTGAAATTTTAAATCCGAATGACGTAGAAATGGCGCTAGAATACGTTGATGTAATTCAAGTTGGAGCACGTAACATGCAAAACTTCGATTTACTACGAGCTGTAGGTAAAGTTAATAAGCCAGTATTACTAAAACGTGGATTAGCAGCAACAATTGATGAGTTCATTAATGCAGCGGAATACATCATTGCACAAGGTAATGACCAAATTATTCTTTGTGAGCGCGGTATTCGCACATACGAAAGAGCGACACGTAACACATTAGATATTTCAGCAGTACCGATTTTAAAGAAAGAAACACATTTACCAGTTATCGTTGACGTAACGCATTCAACTGGACGTAGAGATTTATTATTACCAACAGCGAAAGCGGCACTTGCAATTGGAGCAGATGCAGTAATGGCGGAAGTACATCCGGACCCAGCAGTTGCGTTATCAGATTCTGCGCAACAAATGGACATTCCAGAATTCCATAGATTCATGGATGAGTTAAAAGGTTTCAAAAATAAATTATCTTAATTCCATATCATATATGCGCTGAAGAGGAAAACAGTAGTGCTTATCTCACTGTTAAAGAGAGCTGATGGTCGGTGTAAATCAGTACAAAGATAAGCATGAATTACAGCCTTGGAGCATCTTTCCCGCCAACTTTTGGAGAGAAAGACGGTCAAACGATCGTTAAAGAAGAAGAGAGGTAGACGAAAGAAGTCTACAACTAGGGTGGTACCGCGATAAACATCGTCCCTACTGAGCGCTCAGTAGGGACTTTTTTGTACAAAAAAATAGTAAAGGGGCAAGAGAAATGAGATACATTACAGCTGGAGAATCACATGGGCCGCAGTTAACAGTTATTTTAGAAGGTGTACCAGCAGGTTTAACATTAACAGCGGAACATATTAATAAAGAATTATTAAGAAGACAAAAAGGGCATGGGCGCGGAAGACGCATGCAAATTGAAACAGATACAGTTGAAATTGTAAGTGGTGTACGTCACGGGATGACACTTGGCTCACCGATTACGTTAATCGTAAAAAATGATGATTTCAAACATTGGACGAAAGTAATGGGTGCAGAACCAATTTCAGAGCAAGAAAGTAAAGAAATGAAGCGTACGATTACAAAACCACGTCCAGGACATGCGGATTTAAACGGGGCCATTAAATACGGTCATCGTGATATAAGAAACGTATTAGAGCGCTCTTCTGCAAGAGAAACGACTGTTAGAGTTGCGGCTGGTGCAGTTGCGAAACAAATTTTGAAAGAACTAGGTGTGGAAATCGCAGGACATGTTCTTGAAATTGGCGGTGTAAAAGCGAAGCCTATTACTCAGTTGCCGATAGAAGAAATTCAAACGATTACTGAAAACTCACCTGTTCGATGTTTAGATAAAGAAGTAGAACAAGAGATGATGGATGCGATTGATGATGCGAAAAGTAGCGGAGATTCAATCGGTGGCATTGTTGAGGTAATTGCAGAAGGTATGCCAATTGGAGTTGGTAGCTATGTTCATTACGACCGTAAATTAGATGCAAAACTTGCCGGGGCTATTATGAGCGTGAATGCGTTTAAAGGTGCTGAAATCGGAATTGGTTTTGAAGCGGCAAGACAGCCGGGAAGTAAAGTGCACGATGAAATTATATGGGATGAAGAAAAAGGATACACGAGAAAAACAAATAATGCGGGTGGTTTAGAAGGCGGTATGACAACAGGTATGCCAATTGTAGTAAGAGGTGTAATGAAGCCAATTCCTACATTATATAAACCGTTAGCAAGCGTAGATATTGATACGAAAGAAGCGTTCCAAGCGAGTATTGAAAGATCTGATAGCTGTGCAGTACCTGCAGCCGGTGTTGTAGCTGAAGCTGTTGTGGCGTGGGAACTTGCAGATGCACTAGTCGAACAATTCGGAAAAGACCGCATGAAATTACTAAAGCAAAACATTACGCAACACAACAAATACGCAAAAGAATTTTAATGAAAAGGCGGGGTTAACATGCGAGTAAAAGATCAATTATCATCATTACAACCGTATAAACCAGGTAAATCACCAGAGCAAATGAAAGAAGTATACGGGAATCATTCATTTGTTAAGTTAGCATCAAATGAAAATCCATTTGGCTGTTCACCTCGTGTTTTAGGAGAATTACAAAAATCGTGGCAGGAACATGCATTGTATCCAGATGGCGGAGCTACAACGCTCCGTCAAACGATTGCAGAGAAATTACAAGTGCAAATGGAACAAGTGCTTTGTGGTAGTGGGCTCGATGAAGTCATTCAAATTATAAGCCGTGCAGTGCTCAGAGCAGGAGATAACATTGTTACTGCTGGTGCAACATTCCCTCAATATCGCCATCATGCGGTTATTGAAGGATGTAAAGTGAAAGAAGTTCCTTTAAATAACGGTGTATATGATCTAGACGAAGTTTCTTCAGCAGTTGATGAACATACAAAAATCGTATGGATTTGTAATCCGAACAACCCGACAGGCACATATGTGAATGAGCGAAAATTGACTCAATTTATTGAAGGTATTAGTGAAAATACGTTAATTGTCATTGATGAAGCGTACTATGAATATGTAACAGCAAAAGATTTTCCAGAGATATTACCACTTCTGGAAAAGCATAAAAACATTCTTGTACTTAGAACATTTTCTAAAGCATACGGATTAGCTTCTTTCCGCGTCGGATATGCAATTGGACAGGAAGAGTTAATTGAGAAATTAAATGTTGTCCGTTTGCCATTTAACGTATCTTCATTAGCGCAAAAAGCGGCAACGATTGCCTTTAGTGATGAAGCGTTTATTGAGGAAATAGTACGTGTTAATAAAGAGGGATTACAACAGTACGAAAGTTTTTGTACAGAAAATGAAATCCCGTTTTATCCGTCGCAAACGAACTTTATCTTCTTACCAGTAGATGATGCTGGAGAAATTTATGAATCTTGCGCGCACGCTGGTTTTATTATTCGGCCGTTTCCAAATGGCGTGCGCATTACAATTGGAACAAGGGAACAAAATGAGGGAGTGATTTCAGTGTTAAAACAACACTTTGAAAATAAAAAAAGTAAGTCTCGAGATGAGGCAAATGTGTAAAAAGGTAGTATTAATTGGAACAGGATTAATAGGAGGCTCACTTGCATTAGCGATAAAAAAAGAGCACGATGTAACGATTACCGGCTATGACATATTTAAAGAGCAAGTAGAGCGCGCAAAAGAATTACATGTAGTTGATGAAGTAGCAATAGATTTACAGCGTGCATGTGAGGAGGCACATTTAATTATTTTTGCCTCTCCAGTTGAAGAAACGAAAAAGTTATTACACAAACTTGCATCATTTCATTTACGAGAAGATGTTATTGTTACCGATGTAGGAAGTACGAAAGGGACAATTATGAATGAAGCGGAAGCTTTATTATCAAAGAAAGTTTCTTTTATCGGTGGACATCCAATGGCAGGCTCTCATAAAACTGGTGTTGAAAGTGCAAAGGCGCACCTTTTCGAAAACGCATTTTACATTTTAACGCCAATGAATCACGTGCAGGCTGATCAAGTAGATGAGCTAAAAGAATGGCTAAAAGGAACCGGATCGCATTTTCTCGTTTTAAATACAAAAGAACACGATTATGTAACTGGCATTGTTAGTCATTTTCCGCATCTTATCGCAGCAGGATTAGTAAAACAAGTTGAGAAACATGCAGGGGATAACCCGCTTATTCACCAACTAGCGGCAGGTGGATTTAAAGATATAACGCGTATCGCATCAAGTAGTCCGAAAATGTGGAGTGATATCGTAAAGCAAAATCGCGGACATTTATTGGAACTATTAGAAGAATGGATCTCAGAAATGGAAGAGTTATATAAGACGGTTTCTAAAGGAGATGCAGGTGAAATACAAAGCTATTTTGCAGATGCGAAAGAATACCGTGACTCTTTACCAGTGCGAAAGAGAGGCGCAATTCCTGCCTATCACGACTTATACGTCGATGTTTTAGATAAAGTAGGGGCATTAGCTCATATTACGAGTATTTTAGCAGAAGAAGAAATTAGCATTACAAACTTGCAAATATTAGAAGCGCGCGAAGGATTGCTTGGGGTGCTTAGAATTAGCTTCCAAAGAGAAGAAGACCGCATGCAGGCAAAGCTGGCGCTAGGAAAAGAAGAATACCAAACGTATGAAACAATTTAAAAAAGAAGGTGAGAACGTGAAGGGAACAAAAATACAACCTGTAACTAATGGATTGAATGGCACAATTACAATCCCGGGTGATAAATCAATTTCGCATCGCGCTGTCATGTTTGGCGCAATTGCAGATGGAAAAACAACAATTAAAGGATTTCTTCCTGGTGCGGATTGTTTAAGTACGATTTCTTGTTTTAAAGAAATGGGAGTAGAGATTACGCAAAATGAAGACGAAGTTACGGTAATTGGAAAAGGATTAGAAGGTTTGCAAGAACCAAAAGCTGTATTAGATGTTGGTAATTCTGGTACAACGATCCGATTAATGTCAGGAATACTTGCAAACACACCATTCTTTTCTTGTGTACAAGGCGATGAGTCTATTGCAAAAAGACCAATGAAACGTGTAACAAATCCACTAAAGCAAATGGGCGCAAATATTGATGGCCGAGAAGAAGGAACGTTTACGCCGCTTACAATACGCGGAGGAGATTTAAAAGCGATCCAATATACCTCACCTGTCGCAAGCGCGCAAGTGAAATCAGCTATTTTACTTGCAGGTCTTCGTGCTGAAGGTGTAACAACTGTTACAGAACCTCACGTTTCGCGTGATCATACAGAAAGAATGCTTGAGGCGTTTGGCGTTACAGTAACTCGCGAAGGGAAAACTGTAAAACTAGCTGGTGGACAAAATCTAAAAGGAACAGACGTTCAAGTTCCGGGTGATGTATCATCTGCGGCATTTTTCTTAGTAGCAGGTGCAATTATTCCAAATAGTAAACTATTATTACAAAATGTAGGAATGAATCCGACTCGTACAGGTATTATTGATGTTCTTGAGAAAATGGGGGCTACGTTTACTGGGGAGCCAATTAACGAAGATGCATCAGAACCTGCTGCAAATATTAAAATCGAAACATCTTCATTAAAAGGAATCGAAATTGGTGGAGATATTATCCCAAGATTAATCGATGAAATTCCAATTATCGCTTTAGCAGCAACACAAGCAGACGGAATTACAGTCATTAAAGATGCACACGAGCTAAAAGTGAAAGAAACGAATCGTATCGATACAGTCGTTGCTGAACTAACGAAACTAGGAGCTCGCATTGAAGCGACCGACGATGGAATGATTATTTACGGTAAATCGAAGCTAAAAGGAACTACAGTACATAGTCACGGTGATCACCGCATTGGAATGATGCTTGCGATTGCTGGCTGCATTGCTGAAGGAGAAACAACAATTGAAGATGCAGAAGCAGTAGGTGTATCGTATCCTACATTTTTTGAAGAGCTTCAAATATTAGCTAAATAAATTGATGAGAGGCAGATGCGTAATGTATCTGCTTTTTTATATAAGATAGGTGTCGATATTCTTTGTCGAAGCGTCGATATAATTTCATTCACTGTACTGGAATATTAAGAATTATGGTACAATTCAAACAAGGAATGGAGGAGAAATATATGAACGTTATACAATTAAAAGAAGATAAGTTTAGAGAAGCATTACGTTTATCAGAATATGCTTTTCAATATAAAGCAAATGAAGAATGGGCAGAGCAGAAAATTACACGAATGAAAGAAAGCCATCAAATATACGGCATTATGGAGGGTGAAGAATTAGCCGCAAAACTTCATCTTATTCCGTTTCATATTTACATAGGAAAAGAAAAGTTTAAAATGGGCGGTGTTGCAGGGGTAGCGACGTACCCAGAGTATAGAAGAAGCGGATATGTAAAAGAGTTGCTTCAGCACTCCCTTCAAACGATGAAAAAAGATGGATATAGTGTATCGATGCTACATCCATTTGCCGTTTCATTTTACCGTAAATACGGCTGGGAACTTTGTGCGAATCGCCTTACATGTCATATGACGAAGAGCGATTTAGTTATGAAAAAACAAGTGAATGGTACTGTGAAACGATTCAATAAAGAAAATCACCCAGAAGAGGTCGAGAAGATCTATGAAACATTTGCAGAACGTTTTTCTGGTATGTTAGTTCGAGGGTCTAAATGGTGGCTACAAGCGGTATATCATGAATTAACATTGGCTGTTTACTATGATGGAAATAAAAATGCGTCGGGTTACATTTTATATAAAATTGAGAACTCTAAAATGACAGTAGAAGAATTTGTTCCACTGCATAATGAAGCAAGAACGGGTCTTTGGAACTTCATCTGCCAACATGATTCTATGATAAAAGATCTAGAAATGATACTAAGTGAGGCAGAACCACTTCTTTACACATTGCAAGAGCCACGAGTGAAGGCAGAAATTAAACCATATTTTATGGGTAGAATTGTAGATGTGGAGCAGTTTTTAAAGCAATATGAGTTTAATTGGAACAATGCGCAGCAAGAAGTGATCTTACAGATTACAGATTCATTTGCTCCGTGGAATAACGTAACGGTTCAACTTAAAAATAATGAAATAACAATCGTTAAAGAAGAAACAGCAAAAGAAAATGGAATTCAAATCGATATTAATGCGTTATCTACTATTATGTTTGGTTACAAGCGACCGCTAGAATTAAATGAAATAGACTTAATAAGCGGTAGCGAAGAGGAGATACGTGCATTTGAGAATGTAGTGCCGGTGCGTAAGCCGTTTATTTATGATTTCTTTTAATTTTGTAAAGCTTTGTGCGGCATACTAATGTGTAAATAGCAATGTACTATAATTAAACATAATTAGTTATAGTACATTGCTGCTTTTAACGAAGCATTATGAATGTTAACCCCTTGACTTTTAATTCATGTAATTTATAATTATAAACGGAATGAATTTTCATTCCTGAAAATTGAGGTGAGAAAAATGGCTAAAAATAAGCAAGAGGATATTTTTGATGCTGCTATAAAACTTTTCGCAGAGCGTGGTTACGATGGTACGACAATTCCGATGATCGCTGAAAAAGCAAATGTCGGCGCTGGTACTATTTATCGCTATTTTGAAAATAAAGAGGCACTCGTTAACTCATTATTTTCAAAAAGCATGCTACAGCTATCTGAAACAATAAAAACTGATTTTCCTGTTGAAGCAAATATTCGTGAACAGTTTAGTCATATTTATAACCGTTTATTTGAATTTGCGAGAAACAATGTGGATGCTTTTCTTTTTACAAATTCTCACTGTGATAGTTATTTTCTTGATGAACAGAGTAACAAAATATTTGACGATTTTATAGGCTTCTTTATGAATATTATAGAAGATGGAATCGCAAAAGGTTTGCTCCGTCCATTGCCTCCAGTTGCTTTAATTATTATTGTATATCAACCGCTAGAAAAATTAACTAAAGTAATGGCAACAGGGCAATTAGAATACTCAAAACAATTAGTAAAAGAATTGGAAGAAAGCTCTTGGAATGCTATTAGAATCATTTGATTCTATAGCTCTATAAGGATAGGAATGAACATTCATTCCGAAATAGATTTATAAAATGAGAACAGGAGATGATATATCTGTACAACTAAAGGAATGAATATTCATTCCGATAGAGGTAGGTAAATAGATTTAAAAATAATTTAATAGAATAATAGGAATGAACGTTCATTCCGAATGCAACATGAAATTCTAAAAGTAGGAGATGATTCATATGAGCAAATTAAAAAGTTGGAGAAGTTTATCTTTTCTATTATGGGTAGTTATTACTATTACAATGGTCGTAACGATGCCTAATATGGATAAGTTAGTGAAAGAAAAAGGGCAAATTACGATTCCTAATACAGAACAAAGCAGTATTGCTGACAAGATGATAAAGGAGATGGATAAAGAAGGGGCTGAAAAGTATGAAATTATAGCTGTCTTTAATAGTGGAAGTAAGAAGGCTTTAACAAATGAGCAAAAAGAGGAAATAACGAAAACGATCAATGCCCTGCAAAATGAAAAAGAGCAATTAGGAATTAAGGAAGTCGTTTCACATTTAGATAATAAAGAACTGGAGAAACAATTAGTTTCTAAAGATAATACGACTATTTTAACGCAAATATCGGTAGATAAAAAACATGGTAAAATACCAAAAATTGTAAATAATCTTCATAAAAAAGTACAAACGAAAGGAGTTACAACGTACTTAACAGGAAGTGACTTAATCGGAGATGATTTTCTTAAATCCTCTCAAGAGGGAGTGCAAAAGACAGAAGTTATTTCAATCATTTTCATTCTTGTAGTATTAATCATTGTATTTCGTTCACCAATTGTTCCGATCGTTTCACTTCTTACAGTTGGGGTATCGTACTTAGTTTCAATGGGAATTATTGCTCATTTGGTTGATCAATTTAATTTTCCATTTTCAAACTTTACACAAGTGTTTGTAGTTGTCGTCCTGTTTGGAGTAGGAACAGACTATAACATTTTATTATATACGAGATTTAAAGAAGAATTAAGTAAACAAGAAAATGCGTATTTAGCTACGAAAGAAACATTTAAATCAGCAGGTAAAACCGTTTTATATAGCGGAATTGCAGTACTAATCGGTTTTGCATCTCTTGCATTAGCGAGTTTTAAATTATATCAATCTACTTCAGCGGTAGCAATTGGTGTTGCAGTATTACTACTCGTATTAACTACGTTAAATCCATTTTTCATGGTGCTATTAGGAAAAGGAATGTTTTATCCAGTTAAAACATTTAAAGGACATGAGGATAGTCGTTTATGGGGATTCTTTGCGAAAAACTCGGTAGCAAGACCATTTGTTGCTTTAATTATTGTGTTTGTGATATCGATTCCTTTCGTATTAAAATATTCTAACACGCATAATTACAATGATTTATTTGAAGTAGATAATAAGTATGAATCAAAAATGGGGATTAATGTAATAGAAGAGCATTTTCCGCCTGGTTTCTCTTCACCGGGTACGCTAGTTATTCAATCTGACAAAAAGCTAGATGAAGCGACTTCTCTACAAACTTTAGATGAACTAACTGAAAAACTTTCGAAAGTTAAAGGGGTTTCAGAAGTATATTCACCGACGCGTCCAACTGGAGATAAGATTAAAGAATTATATATAAATAAACAAGCCGGAGAATTGAATACAGGCTTAGGAGATGCAAATGGTGGTATAAAAGAAATTAATGACGGATTAACTGATGCGAAAGACAAAATGGGTGGTAATGACTCAAATAGTCTCGCAAATGTTCAAAAGTTAATTGATGGAACAAATGAGGCGAAAAATGGCGTAACAGCATTAGGAACAGCTTTAAATCAATTATCGAATGGAATAAACAATGGGGCACAAGGGGCGAAGCAAATAGAGGATGGGCTAGCATCATTAAACGGAAATATCAATGCCCTTTCAAATGCAACTTCTCAGCTTCATGCTGGGTATACTCAGTTAGAAAAAGGTTTAAGTTCGTATGATCAATATTTCGGAAGTATTTCTCAAGCGATTGATGGTGCGAAAAAAGGATATGAACAAATTGAAACGTTAATGAACAATTTCATTCAAACAAAACCAGAATTAGCAAATGATCCTAATGTGCAGCAAACATTAGGAATTACAAAAGAAGCTCAGAAGCAATTAAGTGTCCTTTCAAATGAATTAAATCAATTAGCGACGCAGCATAAAGCAGCAATGGGTTCATTTAAAGAAGCGAATCAGTCGTTACTGAAAGTAGATAAAGGTTTAAAAGAAATGAATAATGGCGTTACACAATTACAAAAAGGCGCTGGTGAGCTGGAAAATGGATTAAATGAAGGAGCCACAGGTTCAAAACAAATTGCAAACAAATCAGCTGAGTTAAAATCCGGTTTAACGAAAATAAATGATGGGCAAGGACAGTTATTAACTGGGCTTAAGGATTTGCAAGAAAAGATGGGGCAATTACAATCAGGCTTATCTAAAAGTACAGAAGGTTTAGGCAAAGTAAGTAACGGTCTAGGGGATGCTCAAAAATATTTAGGCGAGCTAAATGAGTCGAAAAGCTCTGAGAAATTTTATATTCCGAAAGAAGTTTTAGAGGGAGAAGATTTCCAAAAAGCATTGAATACGTACATGTCACATGATAGAAAGACTGCTAAAATGACAATTATTTTAGACGTAAACCCGTATTCAAAAGAAGCGATGCCTATCATTCAAGAAATTAATAAAACGATAGATGGTACGTTAAAGGGAACAGAACTAAATGATGTGAAAAAAGCAATTGGCGGGACAACAGCTAGAAACGTTGATTTAAAAGAAGTAACCGGGCAAGATTTCCTACGTACTGCTACGATTATGTTATTAGGGATTTCGCTTGTATTAATCGTGATTACACGCTCATTCTTAAACTCAATCTTTATTATTGGGTCGTTAATTTTAGCGTACTTTGCATCACTTGGTATAAGTGAACAAATTAGTGCACATGTATTAAACGTAGAGTCATTAAGCTGGAATGTTCCATTCTTTAGCTTCATTATGATTGTCGCTTTAGGAGTGGATTATAGCATCTTCGTTATGATGCGATACAATGAGCTAGAAGGGGATTCAGTAACGAAAATTGTAAATGCATCTCGTCACATAGGAGGAGTCGTATTATCAGCGGCACTTATTTTAGGAGGGACATTTGCAGCGTTAATTCCTTCAGGAGTATTGACACTTATACAAGTAGCATCCGTTGTTGGCGTTGCTCTTTTACTATTAGCTTTAATTGTAATGCCGATATTGTTACCTGCTTTAATAGGATTGACGAGTAAATTGAAGAGTTATAAAGAGAAAATAATAAATACGAAATAAGAAAAACCTGTAGGGAATGTTTTCTCTACAGGTTTTTTGTATATAAAATATGAAATGAAAAAATGATTCAATGTATTACAGAATGAGAAGCGAATAGGGATATTAGAAAGAGGTCGATGATATACAAAAAATAGCTAGGGGAATGGATAAAAACTATTCGATTTCGTTGTAGAAAGCTAATCAATCGTTGCTATTCATCCAGCTTCTACTATATAATAGCTATAGTCTAGAATAATTGAGTCGTAATATGCGATTTTTTAGGACAATCGGTGAGAAAACGCTGAAATAAGCGGTATTAGTAGGAGGACACAAATGATTACAGTAAGTAACGTTAGTTTGCGTTTCGCAGATCGCAAATTATTTGAAGATGTTAACATAAAATTCACGCCAGGTAATTGCTACGGTTTAATCGGAGCAAACGGTGCTGGTAAATCAACATTTCTAAAGATTTTATCTGGAGAAGTTGACCAATCAACAGGTGACATACATATTACGCCAGGTGAGCGTCTAGCAGTATTAAAACAGAATCACTTCGAATATGAAGAGTTCCCTGCACTAGAAACAGTAATGATGGGTCACACACGTCTTTATAAAGTAATGCAAGAGAAAAATGCAATTTACATGAAAGAAGACTTTAGTGATGAAGATGGCATGCGTGCTGCAGAACTTGAAGGTGAGTTCGCTGAGCTAAACGGTTGGGAAGCTGAGTCAGAAGCTGCAATCCTTCTAAAAGGATTAGGTATCGGCGAAGATATTCATGATAAAAAGATGTCTGAATTAACAGGGGCAGAGAAAGTAAAAGTATTACTTGCTCAAGCTTTATTCGGTCAACCTGACATTCTATTACTAGATGAGCCTACCAACCATTTGGACTTAAAAGCGATTCAATGGTTAGAAAACTTCTTAATGAACTTTGATAATACAGTTATCGTTGTATCCCATGACCGTCACTTCTTAAATAAAGTATGTACGCACATGGCTGACCTTGATTTCGGTAAAATTCAATTATACGTTGGTAACTATGACTTCTGGTATGAGTCAAGCCAATTAGCATTAAAACTAACTCAAGATTCTAACAAGAAAAAAGAAGAGAAAGTAAAAGAGTTACAAAACTTTATTGCGCGCTTTAGCTCAAACGCATCTAAAGCGAAGCAAGCAACTTCTCGTAAAAAATTGTTAGATAAAATTACATTAGATGATATTAGACCGTCATCACGTCGTTATCCGTTCGTTGGTTTCACACCAGAGCGTGAAGTAGGAAATGACTTATTAACGGTTGAAGGTATTTCTAAAACTATCGACGGAGAAAAAGTATTAGATAATGTGAACTTCACTTTAAATAAAGGTGATAAAGTTGCATTTATCGGCCGTAACGATATTGCAATGACAACATTATTTAAAATTCTTATGGGTGAAATGGAGCCAGATAGCGGTTCATTCAAATGGGGTGTAACAACATCTCAAGCTCATTTCCCAAGAGATAACTCTGAGTACTTCGAGAACAGTGATTACACTTTAATTGATTGGTTACGTCAGTTCTCTCCACAAGATGAATCAGAAAGTTTCTTACGTGGTTTCTTAGGCCGTATGCTATTCTCTGGTGAAGAAGTAAAGAAAAACGTTTCTGTTTTATCTGGAGGAGAAAAAGTTCGCTGTATGCTATCTAAGATGATGTTAAGTGGTGCAAACGTATTAACATTAGATGATCCAACGAACCATTTAGACCTTGAGTCTATTACAGCATTAAACAACGGTTTAATCACATTTAAAGGAACATTACTATTCACTTCTCATGACCATCAGTTCGTACAAACAATTGCAAACCGTATTATCGAAGTAACGCCAAACGGTGTAGTTGATAAGGTAGCAACGTATGATGAGTTCTTAGAAAATGAAGAACTTCAAAAACAAGTTGATGCAATGTACAAAGGTTAATAATAAATGATTAAAACCCTCGCTTTCTTTTATGAGAGCGGGGGTTTTGTTGAAAATAAATACAATCTTTGTATTTAAATAAAGAAGGGACTGAAATGAATAATTATTCAAAAATAATATTAGCGATGGTAAGAAATTTTTGAAGCGTGGATAAACCCTGAAATGATGAAAAAATGGTTTTTTACATTGGAAGGGACGAATAAAGTAACGGCAAATACTCCTGAATTAGGGGGAAGTGAGTTATAAAGGATAAGATTGTAGGAAAAGTGTAGTTTGAGCAATTACTCCAAACTACACTTTTTCTTATGTGAAATATGTACCAAAATTGGAGATAGATTAGTTTGCAAATGAGGAAATAAAGGATTATAGTTTGTGGAGTCATAATTAGTGGATGAGCCTTGGGAGAAAACAGGAAATGTTACAAATGTATTTTGTTAAATAGAAACCAAGGTCAAAATGTTTAAAAAGAAATAGTTGAATAAATAAAAGCTACAAATTATAATTACTAATATTCTTCATATAGTTAAACAAATAAAATCTATCTGAAGAAGAAAAATCAAATAGAGAGACAGACTTATACAAAATAAGCCTTGGATGATCAAAAGAGGTGGAGAGATGCAACAATTTTTATTAAAGAGTAAACGAGTATTAAGTAATCATTTTGGATTTTTCGTATTTGCAGTTATTTTACTTTGGTTAAAAACATATGCAGCATATGTGATAGAATTTAATTTAGGGATATCGAACACAATCCAAAAGTTCTTACTGTTTTTCAATCCGCTAAGCTCAGCAGTTCTATTTTTAGGGCTCGCATTATTCGCAAAGGGGAAACGAGCTTACATTTGGGTAATTGTTATTAATTTGCTAATGTCTATACTTTTATACGCCAACGTAGTATATTACCGCTTTTTCAGCGATTTTATTACGTTCCCGACATTAACACAATCGAATAACTTTGGAGATTTAGGTAATAGTATTTTTGCATTGCTACACTTATATGATCCACTATATTTCTTAGATACAATCATTTTGATTGTTTTAGTCGCAACGAAATTTGTAAATCCTAAACCAATCCGTGTTGCGAAGCATAAATTATCTCTAGTATTTGTAGCAGGTATTTTATTCTTTAGCGTTAACTTAGGTCTGGCAGAATCTGACCGTCCTGAATTGTTAACAAGAACATTTGACCGCAATTATATCGTGAAATATTTAGGGGCGTACAATTTCACGATTTATGATGGTATTCAAAGTGCGAAAGCATCAACAGAACGAGCATTAGCGGATGGAGATAATATGACAGAAGTTAGAAACTATCTTACATCAACTTATGCAAGTCCAAATCCTGAGTATTTCGGTAAAGGAAAAGGAATGAACGTAATTTATATTCATTTAGAGTCATTCCAAAACTTTTTACTAAACTACAAGCTAAATGGCCAAGAAGTTACACCATTCTTAAACTCATTTACAAAAGATGCGAATACGTTATACTTTGATAACTTCTTCCATCAAACAGGACAGGGTAAAACATCTGATGCGGAGTTCATGTTAGAGAATTCAATGTTTGGATTACCACAAGGATCTGTTTTTACAAATAAAGCTCATAACACGTATCAATCAGCACCAGCTATTTTAGGTCAACAAGGATACACATCAGCAGTGTTCCACGGTAACTATAAAACGTTCTGGAACCGTGATGAAATTTATAAATCATTTGGTTTTAATAAATTCTTTGATGCGTCATACTATGATATGAACGAAAAAGATGTAGTAAACTATGGATTAAAAGATAAACCGTTCTTTAATGAATCAATTCCGTTATTACAAACTTTGAAGCAACCGTTCTATACGAAGTTCATTACGTTATCGAACCATTTCCCTTATCCGATTGATAAAGCGGAAGCAACGATTGAACCAGCTAAAACAGGTGATTCATCAGTAGATACGTACTTCCAAACAGCACGCTATTTAGATGAATCTGTAAAAGGATTTATTGATTACTTGAAACAATCTGGTTTATACGATAACTCAATTATCGTTATGTACGGTGACCATTACGGTATTTCAGATAATCATAGTGCAGCAATGTCTCAAATAATGGGTAAAGAAATGAACTCATTTGAAAATGCTCAATTACAACGTGTACCTTTAATCATTCGCGTACCAGGAATGGAAGGCGGCGTACAACATCAATACGGCGGAGAAATTGACGTTCTTCCAACGTTATTACACTTACTAGGTACAGATACGAAAAATTATGTCCAATTCGGATCAGATTTATTATCACCAGAGCATAAACAAGTCGTTCCGTTCCGTAACGGTAACTACGTAAGCCCAACAGTTACTGCACTTAACGGCAAATACTATGATACGGCTACTGGAAAACCTGTAGAATTTACAGATGAAATAAAACAAAATGAACAAATGGTTCAAAAATCACTAAAATACTCCGACCAAGTTGTTAACGGTGACTTATTACGATTCTACACACCAGAAGGATTTACACCGGTAGAACCTTCTAAGTATAACTATAACCATCGTGATAACAATAAAACGAAAGTGAAGACGACTGAAGACGGGGAAACGAAATAAATAATAAAAAAACCTACTCGTATGGAATACGGGTAGGTTTTTTTGTTTTAAGATTTACTTTCGGATTTTTGGAGTGCTACTTTTTTAGGCATGAAACATGCAATAATCAAAGCTACAAAGGATAAGACTAACATAAATACGTAGGCATCACTTGAGCTGAAGATAGAAGCTAATTTCGTTACTTGCATAGCTGATATGCTTCCGTTCTCACTAGATAACTGTGAAGTATGTGAAGTGGATTGAATTGTATACACAGTGATAATGACTGCTGTTCCTATAGCACCAGCTAATTGACGTACGGTATTATTCACTGCGGAGCCATGTGAACCCAATTCTCTTGGTAAAGCGTTTAAACCTGCTGTATTTAAAGGCATCGAAATGAAACTTAGTCCAATGCGTAGAATAATAGTACGAACCATTAAATACATATAAGTGGTGTATTCGGTCAAGTCAATTACACCCCACATTGATATAATGATACATATTAAACCTGTAATAAAGAGTGGTTTTGCCCCGTATTTATCAAACATTTTACCTGTGATAGGTGATAAGAAGGCATTAATTACAGCGCCAGGTAATAGAAGTAAACCGGATTCAAAAGCAGTGAAACCTCGTCCATTTTGCAAGTAAATCGGTAAAAGAATTAAATCAGCATACATAATCATCGTAATGAGTACGTTAATGACTGATGTAAGAGTGAAAATTTTATATTTAAATACGGATAAATTTAATAGTGGATCGCTAGACTTTATTTGACGTAAACAGAATAGCGTTGTAACAATTATTCCGATGATAATTGTAGTAATAACAACTGGATGATCCCATCCTTTGCTTCCTGCACTACTAAACCCGAATATAATACAACCAAAGCCAATCGTTGATAAAATGACACTTACGATATCTAATTTTGCTTTTGTTGTCTCAGCGACATTCATTAAATATTTTAGCGCGAGAATAATAACGATTAATACAAATGGAGCTAATCCAATAAATAACCATCTCCATGATACATATTCAATAATAAAGCCAGATAATGTTGGAGCGATGGCTGGCGCAAAAATTATGGCGAAGCCGATGGTCCCCATAATACTGCCACGCTTTTCACTAGGGTATAAATATAAAATAACTGTCATCATTAGTGGCATAATAATTCCTGCGCCAACTGCTTGAATCATTCTTCCTGTTAACAAAGTGCCAAAATTCATGGCGCATGCACAAAGAACAGTCCCGATAAACAAAGAGAGCATCGAGCTAATAAATAGCTGCCTTGTAGTAAATCGTTTCATTAAAAATGCTGTAATTGGCACTAGAACACCATTTATGAGCATAAAGCCTGTCGATAGCCATTGCACTGTTGCAGCCGAAACATCAAATACTTCCATCAAATTACTCATCGCCACATTTAATAGCGTCTGATTTAATGTTGATAAAAAACAGCCGGCAATGAGCACAACTAATATAATTTTTTTATTTCTTTCTGATATTTCCTTTTGCATTGGTAAACTCCTTCGTTGTTTTCTTGATTTATCGACAATGTGTCGATAAAATTAATGGTAACAAAATATATTTTCTTTGACCATGAACAGTTTTTTTGAAAATGTTCACTACTCGACATAGATGGTATGCACTGTCGAGTAAGTAAAGAGAAAATCTATAAAGGAGTTTCAAAATGTCTACACCTAAAAAAGAAGATCCACGTACAGTTCGTTCAAGAGAAATGTTTAAAAATGCTGTTTTTTCTCTCCTATGTGAGAATCCTAGTATTTCAAGCTTAACGGTTCAGAAAGTTGCAACAAAAGCAGGATTAAATCGGACTACCTTTTACTTACATTATCAAGATATTCAAGATTTACTAGACCAAATCACGAATGAGATTTCAAATGAACTTTCAAATAAAATTGCTGATTTAATACATGCAAAAGATTTATCAGAAAAACAAAAGCTAACACAATTACTTGATTATTTATATATCCACCGAAATTATTTATTTATATTATTTAAAATGAATCAATTTGAGGAGCAATTATTTTTATTTTTAAAAGAGTTAATAGAAACGAGAAGAGAGAATACGAAAAAGAATTTGCCAGATGACTATGTTGCGGTTGATATTAAAACAGCCTCTTTGGTAGGTATTATCATGTGGTGGATAAGGAATGGACTTCACTTTAGTTCAGATTATATTGCAAATCAAATTTATTTCATGTATAAAGGGTAATGATTTTAAGGATCGGGATTAATAAAAATTTATAAAACAAAAGATCCAGAGATAGAAGGGGGATATTCATGAATTTTAAAAATGAAAAAATATCATTACATTTAGAGGTTGTAAATTACCAATATAAAGATGCAAAAGACGAGTGTGATAGAAATTGGTTAAGAGTAAAGGCGAAACTATCAGAAGAAAATAAAGTTTTTGAAACGATGGATCCATTTTTACAAACTTTCGACTTACAGTACATGATAAAGTGGTTTCAAGCATTACCAAACCCTACATATAACGAACTAGATTTCATCGAGCCAAATTTAGCGTTTGAATTTATGGGAGAAAAAGAGGGAGAGTTTCACCTTGTTATTCGCTTATCGCTGGAACTTAATCCTTCATGGTGTAAGGAAGAGGAGTACGAATTTTCTATCAGTATCACTCAAGATGATAGAGAGAATATTATTCGTTCTATTGAAGAGCAGCGAAAGAAATTCCCAAAACGATAATAAAAAGACTTGATAACCTACTAGAGGAAATCAAGCCTTTTTCATTAAATACGATTATCATGCCAGAAGTTTAATGGGAAGTGTTCGTTCTCATGATAGCTTTCTAATTCATATCCTCTTTCTTTCAGCCCTTTAATAATTCCAGGTACTGCTTTAACTGATTGTGGATGAATATCGTGCATAAGAATAACTTCTGTTGGATTTGTAGCACCATGTAGAACGTTTTCTACGATTTTAGCAGATGCAGCGTCTACTGGCATTTTGTTGTATTTCCAGTCTAATGAATCAATTGTCCAATCCCATACTTTTAAACCATTCTCAACAACTTTGTTGCGAAGGGCTTCATTTAATCCTGGCATTGAGCCGTAAGATGGGCGAGTTAATACTGGTGATTTACCTAGAACTCCAGCGATTAAGCCTTGGTCTTCCTTCATTTCATCAACGTAGTGACCTTCTGTATACAGTTTCTTGTAGTTATGAGTCATACTGTGCATCCCAACATAGTGGCCTTCAGCATCTTCACGTTTTACAAGATCAGGGAAAGCTTTCACGTTTGAACCAATTAAGAAGAATGTTGCTTTTGCATTTTCGCTCTTTAACATATCTAAAAGCTCAGCTGTGTATTTTCCAGGACCATCGTCAAATGTTAAGTAAGCGACTTTTCTAACTTGCCCATTATAGTGCTTTGGAGCTTCTTTCGGAGCAAGGGATGTTTGAATTTCACTTACAAGTTGAACAGATTTAGCGTCATCCTCTGTACTTGCTAGAGCGATATGTGTTGATCCGTAAGCAGCTTCGTATGTAAATAATACCCCGGCGCAAATCAACAGAGCCCTTTTCATTAAAGTTGTCATCCGAATTCCATTGTGCATAATTTTCCTACTCTCTATAAAAGTTCTACTCTACTATATTAGCAATTTTAGAGGGGGAAATGCAAAAAAACTTTTTTACAAGCGCAAAAAAGTTTGTTAGAAAATATGCAAGATTTCAGTTGTTTTGCAGGTTTAATAAAATGAAACAAGAATTGAATGTGTGGAACGGCATTTATTACGGCTCATTCATGTTTTTTGTTTTAGAAAGGGAGGATAAGTATGAAAAAACTAGCTTGTTTACATGCTCATCATTCAAATATTGAATACATTGACCGAGCGTTGCAATCTTTTGGAATAGAAATACTCCATTTTGTAGATCCCATCTTATCGCGCATATTAAAAAAAGATTGTGATTTTGAAAAAGAACAAGCACGAAATAAATTGAACGGATTTTGAAGGGAGTTAAGTAATAAGACATAGAATATTTAATAAAGGGGTGTTGATTCATGATAATAAAACTTTTATATGGTATCTTGTTAAGTAGTTTTTTTATATTTTTAGGAATAAGAATTTGGAGAAAAGAGAAGGTAACATTTTTCGCAGGAGTTTCTGAAAATATGTTAAAAAATGAAAAGAAGTTAGCTGAACGAATTGGTAAATTAATAATCTTATTTGGTATCGAAACAGTATTACTTATCTTCACTAGCCTTTTCATAATAAATTTTCAAGCTTATTACTACGGAATTCAAGCTATACTACATGTTTTAGTCATACTGTTATTTTTAGTAATAGATCAGTTGGAATATTAAATATAGCTTTATCAAAAATAAACTAAAACCAGCTGAAGAAGAAATCATTTTGATCAATCTTTTTTATAAAGACAAATTCGATA
>NZ_JAFEMR010000027.1:0-65889 GCF_016892495.1 Bacillus sp. RIT 809
CTTGTAAGTGTTCGTAATCGTTGTTCCTTCTACTTTTGTTTCATAGTCCTTCACTTTTACTTCACTTACTGTGTACGTGTACTCTTGTCCTTTTTCATCATACTTTGGAAGATCTTTGAAACTGAAATTCCAGTTGCCGTCTTGATCAGCCTTATCGCCTTTCACTTCTTGCGTTTTGAACTCTTTTTCATTTTGAAGCAATTGAACCGTAATGCTTTCTGGGCGTTTACCAAACTTGTTGTTGCTGTCTTTCCACGTCTTCGTTCCTGAAACAGATGTAGTTTTCACTTTATTCGAAATCGGTAGTTTAATTCCGTTTACAGCATCTGATGTAACTTCGAAACTTACTTTTGCTTGTGGATCAAAATCAATATAGTCTGGAGCTGAAACTTCTTTCACATAATATTTGCCTGGTGTTAAACCCTTGATTTCGATGATACCTTTTTCATCTGTTGTATATAGATCTCCAACTTGTTCACCCGACTCTTTATACAAATTAAATGAAACATTCGGTATTACTTTTTCTTCATCTTTATCAAGGTGCTTAACAATTTTTAGCGTTCCTTTTGGAACTCCTTCAGCACCACCGCCGGCTGTCCTATTTTCAACTGAGTGGCTATCCGATTCAGTAACTTTATCTTTATTATAAATTTGGTAATCAACCGTATAATCATTCTTAAAGAAATCTTGCATCTTTCCGGTATCCGTTATAGTAGATGTATAAGCAATCGAAAAGGAGGCAAGACGTGCTTTATCCTTATAAAGCACAACTTGAAATGAGTTTTCACCAGTAAAGGTAATCTTTCCATAACCTTTAGATTCAAACTCTTGCAGTGATAAGTACTGACGGCCTAGATAATTATCAATATCTATCCTAAAACTATCTTTATTAAGTATTTGACCTTCTCGTAAATTATCAGTCACAACAATATTATCACTTAACTCTTCTTTATTTAAGTTTGCATTTAAGAACCAACGCACCTCACCTGGCTTCCCTCTCATATCACCAGTTTTATAAAAAAACGGACCCTTTCCAGGATCTGTACCACCACCACTTGTTGGACCGGTAATTATTACAGCTTGCTTATCTAAATTTGTACCGAAATTGGTTTCAATCTCTTTCTTTTGATCTTCTCCTACATTAGCAGCTTGCACGTAAAAGTTTAAATATCCTTTAATATCTTCACGTGTATCTACTTTATCATTAAATGTACATACCACAGTACCTGAATTGACTGTACAAGTACCATAATCACCTAAATCAAACTTTGTGTCCAACCCTATTAATTCTGGAGGCAGTGTTAATGTTAGTGTGTCTCCTGGCTTCAGCCTAACTCCATTTTTTTCACTGAAATTTACAGTTACTTTAGTCTCTTGTCCAATAGAAAGGTTTGTTTTATCAATCTTAAAACTATCCACAAGTCCTACCGTATTTAACTCTTGTGCATTTGCTACAATACCTAAAAAACTCTGACCTATAGTAAACATGAAAATCATTATAATCGAAAAAATCGAAGTAACTCTTTTTAAATACATATTTTATGTTATCCTCCTATAAAATTAAAAATAGATAAATCCTGGTACAAACATACTATGACAAAGATTCTATTATTCAATGTCATTAAACTATTTTACTTAAATATTTTTGATAGCTATTATCATCTTTTTCTCTTTTTTCAACCCTTCTATTGCTTAGAAACTTGAAGTTTGAAGTCTGACTTTTATATAGATTCATCTCATTTCTCCGACATGTCTAAACTATGTTATTTCTGGTCTATATTGTTTAACAAAAACAGATAAAGAAATTCAAATTACAAATACACATGGACGGACCCTAGAATAACTTCAAAGTCAGAAAAAGACAATTCGAAAAGCACTCACGATAAAACTCATGACAGTCTTTTGTCTTATTATGCCGTAGAGTTCTCGAAATTTCTTCACATCCAGCGCAAACGCTTGCTCTATAAATACAAAAAATTTCATTGCCGGAAAGTATGACCAAGCTACTTCACAGTAAATATACATTTGGTCAACTTCCTTACTTATCCTCCTAAAGAATAACAAGAAGTACCATCTATAATCGAAATTAGCATATCAGCCAAGGAAAGTTCGAACTGTGAAACATACTTGGATACTCGTGTTCTAAAAGATGTTATTGAAGATGCGTTTTCTGCCATTATAATTTGCGGTGAAATTGGCCATATGTTAAAGCCTTTTGTGTTTAGTTACACAGCCGACCTACACACCGAAACAAGTAGAACAAGAAGCGTTCCACCGCCAGCATTATATAATTAAAAACGCTCTGGATGAAGTATTGTTTGCCTATGCAAGATGATAGTCATATTCTCCAAATTTGAATACAGTGGACCGAATTTGGGGGTAAATAAAAAAGAGTATGATTGTCAACTGATTTCATGTAAATCGCATAGAAATACGAAATTCAGCCTTTTCATTTTTGGAGTATATAAATGAGTGTCGAGAAAAAACACTTTGCCTAATGGGTTCCATGGCTATGTCGAAGAATTAAAATGAGCTTATATGATGATAATATCAAAACCGAGAGATTTATATCCTTTCATTATTTTTTATCAAATCATGAAAACTTCAATTGTACTATATGTACTATTTTAAACATATCCCCCTAGTTTCTTGACTAAGCTGGAAGTTTTCAAGATTAATTACTAATTGGTTAGATGAATTGTTATTTTAGTATTTGGCATAGCTGTAACAATGTTTTTTACAACAATCACACCATTTCCTAGTAACATTCCACCAACTAATAATACATATATGGATTTTTGATAATTTTACCCCCGACAGTCTATTATTCTAGAATCGTTCCTAAAAATCAATAGTTAATTGGTATTTTACTATTTTCACTTCATCACCATAACATATATTTGTCACATGTATTTATATTAGAAAACTGAAATAAAAAAAAGAGACAGCTCTGCCATCTCTTTTTTATTTCAGTTTACCCTCATCAAGACGTACGTGAGGTTCTCCCCCATACGTCTTTTCGTTGATCTTCTTTCTTTGACATCTAATCAGTGTATAGGCTGATCAGATGTCTTTATATCAACTTGTATATCATTTCTAAACAAAAATAAGTATCTTTTCTTTTGTCTATTACATTTTTTCTGGTGCAGATACTCCTACGATTGCTAATGCATTTTGAAGTGTAGTGCGTACTGCTTTCATTAATTCGTAACGAGCTTTACTTAATTCTAAGTTATCTTGGTTTAATACTTTTTCTGCATTGTAGAAGCTGTGTAATGCTGCAGCTAATTCAAATGCATAGCTTGTAATGCGGTGTGGCAGACGTTTTTGCGCTGCATCCGCAACTACAGCTGGGAATTCACCAAGTTTTTTCAGTAACTCTACTTCTTTCTCAGAAGTAACAAGTTTGTAATTCACGTCTTCGCCTGTAGCTAATCCTAACTCTTCACCTTGACGAAGGATACTGCATACACGAGCATGAGCATATTGTGCATAGTATACTGGGTTTTCATTAGATTTTGATACAGCTAAGTCCATATCGAAGTCTAAATGAGAATCACCGCTACGCATTGCGAAGAAGTAACGCATTGCGTCCACGCCTACTTCTTCCATAAGCTCACGAAGTGTAACTGCTTTACCTGTACGCTTACTCATTTTCATTTTTTCACCATTTTGGTACAGTTGTACCATTTGGATGATTTCTACTTCAAGTGTTTCTTTATCGTAACCTAGCGCTTGAATAGCAGCTTTCATACGAGGAATGTAACCGTGGTGGTCAGCACCCCAAATGTTGATTAGCTTACCGAAACCACGCTCTAATTTATCACTGTGGTAAGCGATATCTGGCGTTAAGTATGTGTAAGAACCGTCATTTTTAATTAATACACGGTTTTTGTCGTCACCGTAAGTCATTGAACGGAACCAAGTTGCTCCGCCTTCTTCAAAGATTTCGTCACGCTCTTTTAATACAGCAAGAGCCTGATCAATTTTTCCGTTTTTGTATAATGATGTTTCTGAGAACCACACATCGAAGTTAACACGGAAGCTTGCTAAGTCTTTTTGAAGTTTTGCTAACTCATATTTTAAACCGTATGAACGATAGAATTCATAGCTTTCCTCTGCATCAGCTTTTGCATAACGATCGCCAAACTCTTCAGCTAAACGTTTACCGATTCCAATAATGTCCGCACCATGGTAACCGTCTTCTGGCATTTCTTTCTCTAAACCTAAAGCTTGCATGTAACGAGCTTCAACAGAAAGAGCTAAGTTATGAATTTGGTTACCAGCATCATTAATGTAGTACTCACGAGATACATCGTATCCTGCTTTTGCTAATACGTTACATAAAGTGTCACCTACTGCCGCACCACGTGCATGTCCTAAGTGAAGATCGCCTGTTGGATTCGCAGATACGAACTCAATTTGTACTTTTTCACCTTTACCAGTATTCGTTTCACCGTATGCTTCACCAGCGTTAACGATTGTTGGGATTAAGTCTGTTAAGTAGCTATTATCCATGTAGAAGTTAATAAAACCAGGACCAGCGATTTCAATCTTTTCAATAGAAGCTTTTGCTTTATCGAAGTTTGCAACTAATTCTTCTGCAATCATACGAGGTGCTTTTTTCGCAACGCGTGCAAGTTGCATTGCCATATTTGTAGAGAAGTCACCATTTGTTTTATCTTTTGGCGATTCTAATACAACGTTGGGAATTTGTTCTTCTGTCGCTAATTCTGCCTTTAATACAGCAGCTTGGATTTCTTCTTTAATCAATCCTTTTACTTGTTCTAAAGAATTCATTACTTTGCCTCCTTCAAATTAATTGTAATTGTATATCTGCCAGCCTCTTGTTCACTTAGAAGCAATGCGTACGTTAAGAAGAGTTGTCCTTTTTTCTTTTCATCCGACCATTTAAAAAGAACGTTATCAGTTTTCGTTTGCAATGCAAACGTACCAAGCTCACTCGTATACGTACCAGTTGTCCATTCACCTTTCACATGCGTCTGACGCATAGAAATAGCACCTGAACGCATAATGAGAACTTGTTCATCTTGAATTTTAATAATTGTTTTTACTTCGCCTTGTTCGTTCGACTCTTGGAATGTTATATATGTACCTTGACCTTTTACATAGTATTGACCATTTGCTTCAAAAGCAACGGTTTCCTTCCTCGCCCCTTCACGGATTTCTGTTACGAAATGAACGTGTACCGGCAAGCCTGCAAGTTGTTTCTTCACGTCTTGCACACCCTTCAAATGTTATAGATATTAAATACTACTTATAATAAATCACTTTTCCTATCATATCAAAAAAAGACTCTGTCTGTCTGCTGAAAAATCAGGAAAACTCCTTTTCAAAAAATAATTCACCTTCACTTTATTTCATATGTTAAAATGTTTTTTAAATCTAAATATTCTTTCACTTTAAAGGGGTGAATTTGGTGATACCAACAAAATTAAAAAAAGGTGATGAAATAAGGGTTATTTCACCATCTTGTAGTTTAAGTATTGTCTCAAATACGAACCGAGAGCTTGCCACAAAAAGATTAACCGATATGGGCTTTCACGTTACATTCTCAAAAAATGCTGAAGAAATAGATCGCTTTTCTTCATCCTCTATTGCTTCACGAGTTCAAGATCTTCATGAAGCATTTAGAGACCCTAATGTAAAAGCAATTTTGACGACACTTGGCGGATACAACTCTAACGGTTTATTGAAACATCTCGATTATGATTTAATTCGAGAAAATCCGAAAATTTTCTGCGGTTATTCTGATATTACCGCTTTAACTAACGCGATTTATGCTAAAACAGGCTTAGTTACATATTCAGGCCCTCACTTCTCTTCATTTGGAATGGAGAAAGGCCTCGATTATACGACCGATTACTTTTTAAAATGCTTAACTTCTAATGAGCCTATTGAAATATTGCCGGCTGAAACATGGAGCGATGATTCTTGGTATATTGATCAGGAAAATCGAGAATTTATTAAAAATGAAGGATATGTTTCAATTCAAGAAGGAGAAACTACAGGAGATATTGTTGGTGGTAATATGAGCACATTTAATTTACTACAAGGTACGCCATATATGCCTAACTTACAGGACAAAATTTTATTTCTTGAAGAGGATAGTTTAACAGAAAAAGCTACCCTTAAAACTTTTGATCGATATTTACATTCTCTTATGCAGCAACCTGACTTTGAACATGTAAAAGGCATTGTTATAGGAAGAATGCAAAAAGGAGCAGAATGTGCGATAGCAGACATTCAAGAAATGATTGCTTCAAAGGTAGAACTTAAACATATACCTATCATTGCAAATGCTAGTTTTGGGCATACAACTCCTATTTTCACTTTTCCCATTGGCGGAAGAGCAACAATCACGTCTAATACAAAGAGCACATCTATTACAATTTTAACGAATTAAAAAAGGAGCGATTTGTTCGCTCCTTTTAAACTTTTTCTATTTTTTGTAATGCCTTTTGCGGGATTGATTCTTTCGGGATTTCAGCCCATCCTTTTCCTTGCATACCCTTTGCATAAATTTTTATAAAATCACCTGTATGCAATTCACGGTTCACTATTCTTTTAATAATTTGTAGCTTTCCGTCTTCCGTATACCCTTTAAATGTATACAAATATTCATCGTCTTTTTTCTCACCTTTATCTATAACTGCATAATAATCTTGTATTTCTTTATTTGAAAAGAAGTTGTCTACAAAAGCATGTACCCCTTCTGTTTTTGTGTTTAAATAATATGCTGTTCCCCCTAAAATAATGGCGAACACAGCTAAAACTTTAATGACCAATTTCATAAATGCGCCTCCTGTTTGCACTTCTTTCTCACTAACCGTATGTCTATACCTGTATTATACGAAAAAAAGCATACTATACTCCATCGAAATGCCTTACACTTCCCTTACATTATTGTAATACTTTTTCACCTTACAGCAATTTCCGGGCAAAAAGTTTTTCCGTTTAACAAACTTTTATATTATTATTGAATGATACGAATTTTTATTACAAAAATCAAAGGAGACAGTTTTCAAATGGCTATCTTGCAAGGTTTAGCACTATTACTTGTTGTACTCTGTCTATTTACACTTTTTAGTTACCGTGCTCCTTACGGAATGAAAGCAATGGGTGCTTTAGCTAATGCAGCAATCGCGAGTTTTCTTATTGAGGCATTTCACCGTTATATCGGTGGAGAAATGTTTCATAATGACTTTTTACAATCAGTAGGAGAAGCATCTGGTAGTATGAGCGGTGTCGCCGCGGCAATTTTAGTAGCATTAGCAATCGGTGTTTCACCCGTATACGCTGTTTTAATCGGTATAGCTACTAGTGGGTTCGGTATTTTACCAGGATTTTTCGCTGGATACGTTTGTGCTTTCGTCGTGAAATTTCTCGAAAAGAAATTACCAGCTGGTGTAGAATTTTTAGCAATTCTATTTATTGCCGCACCAATTTCACGTGGAATGGCCATGCTTATGGATCCACTCGTTAACGTAACACTCGGTAAAATCGGTTCTATGATTTCAGTTGCAACTACAGAAAGTCCTATCATTATGGGTATTATGCTTGGTGGATTAATAACAGTTATCTCTACATCTCCATTAAGTTCTATGGCACTAACTGCAATGCTTGGATTAACTGGTTTACCAATGGCAATTGGTAGTCTTGCCGTAGCAGCTTCTGCCCCAATGAACTTCATTTTCTTTAAACGACTAAAAATCTGTTCAAAGAAAGATACAATCGCTGTGGCAATCGAGCCGTTAACACAAGCCGATGTTGTCTCAGCAAACCCAATTCCTATCTATATGACAAACTTTGTTGGCGGTGCGCTTGCCGGTATTATTACGTCGCTATTCCAGCTCGTTAATAATGCACCAGGGACAGCATCACCAATTCCAGGACTTCTCGTGTTGTTCGGATTTAATGATGTAATAAAAGTAACGATTGCTGCCGTATTATGTGGAATCGTTACCACCATCGTTGGATACGTCGGTTCCATTGTGTTCCGCAAATATCCAATCCGTTCTGCTGATGAAATTCGCGGCATTACTTCGGAAGAGAAAGTTGCATAAGAAAAAGAGCTATTCTCATCGTTTGAGAATAGCTTTTTTTTGATGTCTCGTGACGGTAAGTGAAATTATATCAGCGATTTTTTAAATATATCGACTTACCGACACATAACGACAAGAGTAAAGGCTAGAATCTCCGGCCATTTCACACTCTCGTTCGAAGCCAAAAGCGCTTCTCGGTCGAGTGCTCCAATGACCTGCGATTCTGGGCGAGCCGCCTACGCTTTTATTTTATCCAGTTACGCCTTCTAGACCCTTGCGTCTAAGAACCTTCCCTGCCAAAAGGTAAAAAGCACCTTTTGCAGGAAAGAACCTTAGTCACCGGGTCTAAACAGTCGGCTTCACTTTTACTTTATCCAGCTACAGCAGCTAGAATAATCGGTGGCTTCGCTTCTTCCTTCGAGGCAAAAAGCGCCTCTACGTCTGAAGCTCCATCCCCCTCACATTCTGAGCGAGCTGCCTCCGCTTTTATTTCACCCAACCGAGCAGCATTTCCCGCACGAATTTGCTTGCTGCGATTGGTGTTTGATCACTATGATCGTAGACTGGAGCTACTTCTACTAAGTCTGCTCCGACTACTTTTATATTTGAATTTGCAATTGCTACGATGGACTCTAATAGTTCTTTAGATGTGATACCTCCAGCTTCTAATGTTCCTGTTCCAGGAGCGTGAGCTGGGTCTAATACGTCGATGTCAATTGTGACATAGACTGGGCGTCCTGCAAGTTTCGGTAATACTTCTTTTAACGGTTCTAATACGTCAAATTTATATAAGTTCATACCTACTTCTTTTGCCCATTCGAATTCTTCCTTCATTCCAGAACGAATACCGAAAGAATATACGTTTTCCGGACCAATTAAATCGCACACTTTACGAATTGGTGTAGAGTGGGATAAAGGCTCTCCCTCATATGACTCACGTAAGTCAGTATGAGCATCCATATGGATGATTGCTAAATCCGGATATTTTTTTGCCATTGCCTTAAAAATTGGCCAAGACACTAAGTGCTCTCCGCCGAGACCTAGTGGAAACTTACCGGCATCTAATAGTTTTGCTACATATTCTTCAATCATGTCTATGCTGCGCTGTGGGTTCCCAAATGGTAATGGAATATCACCCGCATCAAAGTACTTTACCTCTTCTAGTTCACGATCTAAATACGGACTATATTCTTCAAGACCGATTGATACTTCACGAATACGTGCAGGGCCAAAGCGAGATCCTGGACGAAAACTTACTGTCCAATCCATAGGCATCCCATAAATAACCGCCTTTGACTCTTCAAAACTTGGATGACTTTTTATAAATACTTTACCTGAATAAGCTTCATCAAAACGCATACTCTTTTCCTCCTTGTGTGGAACTTAAGGTATCCCAACCTTTCATTATTTCTCAAATTTGGAGCATACAGCTCCTCTTTCTCGATTTACCGGGGTCTTCTTTTTTAACAATAAGAAGACGATTTTCTTTACAGAAGTGTAAGTAGCTAGCATGTTCAAGTCTTCTGGACAAACACCTTAAATGAACTACTTACACTTTATTTGTTCAAACTCGATTTTCTTACTTAATTAAATCGCCAACAAATTTCGGTAATGCGAATGCTGCATTGTGTAATTCTTTTGTATAATATTTCGTTTCGATTTCATGGAAACGCTCTTCACTTACTTCTAATGGATCATGTTTTTTCGATCCGATTGTGAACGTCCAAAGTCCACTTGGATACGTCGGAATGTTTGCTGTGTATAGACGAGTAATTGGGAAAATCTCTTTTACGTCTTTAAATACAGTTGTAATTAGTTCTGGTGTAAACCAAGGGTTGTCCGTTTGGGCAACGAAAATACCATCTTCTTTTAACGCTTTTGAAATTCCAGCGTAGAAGCCTTTTGTAAATAGGTTTACTGCTGGGCCTACTGGCTCAGTAGAATCTACCATAATTACGTCATATTCGTTTTCGCTTTCTGCGATGTGTAGGAAACCGTCTCCTACTTTTACTTCTACACGTTCATTATCTAATGCACCTGCAATTGATGGTAAGTACTGCTTAGAGTACTCAATTACTTTTCCATCGATTTCAACAAGAGTTGCTTTCTTCACGCTTGGGTGTTTTAAAACTTCACGAATAACACCACCATCGCCTCCGCCAACAACTAATACATTCTCAGGGTTTGGATGTGTAAATAAAGGTACGTGCGCTACCATTTCATGATAAACGAACTCGTCCTTTTCTGTTGTCATAACCATGCCATCTAAAATAAGCATGTTTCCAAACTCTTCCGTTTCAACCATATCAAGTTTTTGGAATTCTGTTTGCTCCGTATGTAATGTGCGGTTAATACGCGCCGTAATTCCAAAATGCTTTGTTTGTTTTTCAGTGAACCATAGTTCCATCGTACAATCACGCCTTTCGCTGCAAATTTATAATAGGGACATCATTAATGTCCCCTAACAAAAATAAAACAAAACATCCAAAAAGTATAGTTAAAAGTACAAAAATACCGAAAATATATTTTAGTCAGAGGGTTCTAACATATATGCGAAAAGGGTTTGCTCTGTAATAGGAAAGAAAACCCTTTCTTAAGAAAGGGCTTTTGTCTCTATTTCTACCGGTTTACGAATCGGAATTAAGATCATAACGCAACCAACTAACACAACAATTCCACCGACTAAAAACGGGCTTTGCGGCGAAACTGTATGACCGATAACTCCTGATAAAATTGGAGCAATCGCGCCTCCTAACCAACGAACGAAGTTATAAACACCTGATGTAATAGATCTTTCATAAGGTGAAATATCCATTACATAACTTGTAAATAACGCATTATTTAATCCTGATGCTAATCCAGATAGGACGATTAACACGATTTGTAACCACATAATTTTTACGAAGAATAGTGCAATTAATAACATCGCAAATACGAGTAAACTACCCTTTAACACTGTTTTTGGTTCATATTTACCTTCTAGCTTATGTGCTAAAATTGCTGATCCGTAAGCTAGCGCTAATCCCCATCCACAAAATACAAATCCTAATTGAATAGCAGATAAATGCATAATAAGTGGTGAATATGCTAAAACGACGAAAAATCCGTAGTAATATAACATCCCTGAAATGGCACCTTGCATAAACGGTTTATACTTCACCAAGTTAAGTAATTCCCCCATGCCTGCTGCTTTACGCTTCACTTTTCGCTCCGGTTCTTTTACAAAAAAGAAAACTAAAATAAATGCTAAGGAAATTAAAATACTCGTCGCAAAAAATGGGTAACGCCAAGAATGTCCACCTAATATTCCGCCTAATAATGGTCCACCTGCCATCCCTAAACCAATGGCTGCTTCATATAGTCCTACTGCTTCATGAACTTCTTTACTTAATGCAATTAATAATGTCATCGCCGTTGCGAAGAACATCGCATTCCCTAATCCCCACCCAGCGCGGAAAAGAGATAATTGAGCAATCGTTTGCGATATACCACATATAAATGCAAATACAGTCACAATCGCAAGACCAATCGTCATCATTCGTTTATCACCAAATCTTGATGCAAATATTCCAGCTGGTAACATCATAATTGCCATCGTTAAAATATATGATGTAAATAACATCTCGACTTGCCAATGCGATGCACCAATTTGTTCAGCAATACTTGGTAAAATTGGGTCGACTACCCCTATACCTGAAAAGGCAAGGAAGGTAGCCACCACTGTAATCAATCTCCCTAATTTTTGTTTGCTCTCCATTTTGATTACTCTCCTTTTGTATTCTCTAAAAATGTAACTGCACGGCTTAAACTATCCTCTAGCTCTGCCCTCACACGCTGCATTTGCTCCATTTTCTCGTCTAACGTTTGCACTTGTTTTTCAAGCATCTCTTTAATTTCTTGAATCACTTCACGGTCACGCGGATTCTCACTATTTCTTCTTTGTTCCATTCGTTCTTTTAACGATAAGAAATGTTGCATTTCTTGAAGCGTAATTCCTAGTACTTCTTTCGCTTCCACAATCTTTTTAATTCTTGCAATGTCCTCGTCTGTATACAGGCGAATATTCCCTTCACTGCGTTCTGGGGGATGAATTAAACCAATTTCCTCATAATAACGAAGTGTACGCTTTGTTAAACCCACTTGCTTTGTTACTTCATCAATTTTATACATGTGTATTCCTCCCTTCACCGGATTATTACATTTTACGTTAACGTTAACTTTTGTGCAACTATTATACTTTTGTAAATGTTTGTCATATGAATTGTATTTTTCTCAAAGCAGTTTCATAATGAAAGAAAAGAGATGATAAGGAGATTTTCACATGAATAAACCACTTATTTTCGCTCATCGCGGGGTAAAAGGAACACATCCAGAAAATACGATGATTGCCTTCCAAGAGGCTGAACGCATTAGTGCTCACGGAATTGAACTTGATGTTCATCTATCAAAAGATGGTGAACTAGTTGTTATTCATGATGAAACAGTGGACCGTACAACAAATGGCGTGGGACTTGTTTCTGAGAAAACTGTAGAGGAATTGCAAGCTTTAGATGCTGGTAGCCATAAAGATTCTTCTTTCTATGAGGCGAAAATCCCAACATTACGAGAAGTATTTATTTGGCTCTCTACAACAAATTTACAACTTAACATTGAATTAAAAACAGATGTTATTCATTATCCAAATATTGAAGAAAAAGTTGTTGCTCTTGTTCGTGAATATCATCTATCCAATCAAATTGCATTTTCATCATTTAACCACGATTCCGTTTCATTATTAGCAGAAATTGCTCCAGAAATTCCAAGAGCGATTTTGTACGATACACCACTTGCAGATCCTATTGCTGAAGCAAAAAAACGTGGGGCAACTGGATTACATCCAAACTTTCAATTATTAACGAAAGAGTTTGTCCAATTAGCACAGGGGCAAGGATACGTTTTTCGTCCTTACACCATTAATGAATATAAAGATTTACAAACTATGATTGATTATGGCGTAGATGTTATTATTACCGATTGGCCAGCGCGTGCTTTTGAGCTCCTTTCTTAAATGAAGGGGCTCTTTTTATTTTGGAAATTTCATTGTTTAAAATAAACGAAAACCCTCAATACTAATACAATAATGCTTGTATTAATGAGGGGCTGAAAAAGATGAATCAAACTATGAATCCAAAACTTAAAAAATATAAACGTCTTTTCTTCACCGTAATGTTTTCTTGTGTTCTTTTTTTCGTTTTTTCCTTTTTTATTATCATTGTAGCTGCAAAAATTATGGGACCTCCACCTGTTGCGGTTCCGCAAACGAGTGTCTTTTACGCTAATGATGACACTGTTATAGGACAAAGTAATGAAATGCAAAAACGCTATAATGTATCTCTCGATGAAATTTCTCCTTATGTAAAAGGGGCGACACTATCTATTGAAGATCAACGATTCTACAAACATCATGGCTTTGATATGAAGCGCATTGCTGGTGCCATTGTTGCCGATTTAAAAGCAATGGCAAAAGTACAAGGTGCTAGTACTATCACACAACAGTATGCTCGTAACCTATACTTAGATCATGATAAAACGTGGAAGCGTAAACTATTAGAAGCAATGTATACCGTTCGTCTTGAAGTGAACTATAATAAAAATCATATTTTAGAAGGGTATTTAAATACAATTTATTACGGGCATGGTGCTTACGGAATTGAAGCTGCTTCCCGCCTGTATTTCGATAAAACTGCAAAAGAATTAACATTAGCAGAAGCTAGTATGCTCGCAGGCATTCCGAAAGGACCTAGTTTCTACTCTCCCTTTTTAAAAGAAGAGCGTGCTAAAGGGCGTCAATCTCTCATACTAAATGAAATGGTAGAACAAGGGTATATTACAAAACAGCAAGCTGCCTCAGCAAAAAAAGAAACACTTACTTTTGCCTCATTGGATACGAAAAAAGTTGCAGAAATTGCACCTTATTTCCAAGATGCTGTACAAGCTTCTCTTCTTCGTGATATCGGATTAGATGAGCAAGCCTTACAGCGAGGTGGCTTGCGTATTTATACAACGCTAGACCCTAAATTACAATCTGTAGCAGAGCAAGCTGTAAAAAATCATATACCTGAAACAACAAACATCCAAACTGCCCTCGTCTCTATGAATCCAAAAACGGGCGAAGTGGCTGCCCTTGTTGGTGGAACTGATTATAATACGAGTCAATTTAACAGGGCTACACAAGCCGCTCGTCAGCCCGGGTCTACATTCAAGCCGTTCCTATATTATGCAGCTTTAGAACGAGGATTCACCCCTGCCACACGCTTAAAAAGCGAATACACGGTATTCACTTTAGGTGACGGTGTTTCAAAGTATAAACCAAAAAACTATAAAAACTATTATGCAGACGATTTTGTGACAATGGCACAAGCACTCGCTGTTTCTGATAACGTATATGCTGTGAAGACGAATTTATTTTTAGGCGAAGACATTCTTACAAAAACAGCGAAGCAATTCGGCATCGCTAGCGCATTAAAAGATGTTCCGTCTCTCGCTCTCGGCACATCTCCTGTAAAGCCAATTGAAATGGTCAATGCTTATAGCATGTTTGCAAACGGCGGGAAAGAAGTAAAACCAATCTTTATAAGGCGCATCGTTGATCATGAAGGAAATATGCTATACGATGCTCATTTAGAAAGTAAACAAGTTCTAGATAAAAGCAAAGCCTTTGTGATGGAAGAAATGATGACAGGTATGTTTAATAAAAAACTAAGCAGTTATGCCGCTGTGACCGGTCAATCGATGTTATCAAAACTATCAAGAACATATGCCGGGAAATCTGGCTCTACAGAAACTGATAGTTGGATGATTGGATTTACCCCGCAACTTGTAACAGGGGTTTGGATTGGATACGATCAACCTAAATCCATTTCAAATGTAGCAGAACAAGGATACGCGAAAAAAATATGGACCGATACAATGGAAAAAGGATTAGATGGACAGCCTAAAAAAGAGTTCAAACAACCAACAGATGTTGTTGCTGTCGACGTTAACCCTGAAAACGGTAAGATTGCGACAAAAAATTGTCCCATTTCTGTGAAGATGTATTTCGCAAAAGGTACAGAGCCAACAGAGTACTGTATGGATCACGTTGATGGTAAGGAAGAATTCGAAAAGGTTAGTGAAGAAAAGAAAAAGACGGGTTGGTGGAAAAAATATCTCCCGTGGTAAGAAAGAAGGCTATTGATATTCCTTGTCGAATCGCTGATATATTTTCATATCCCATAGTCCTATTCACAAAATAAAAAGGATGCCTCACTAGTCAAAAATCGACTAATGAGACATCCTTTTCTTTTATTCACCTAATAATGCACGTCGCAATTCTTCACTAGATTCATTCCAAATTGCTTCATTATGCTCTTTTAAGAATGTACCAAGTACTTTTTTAGATGATTCATCCATATGATCAATCATGATGTGACGCTTTAGTGATTTATCCATTTTGTTTACATGCTCTGGAAGTGATTTATATCCGCGGCGAATTTCACGATCAACTGTCATTTCACAAGCAGTTACACCTGCGTAATATGCACCGTTTGGTGTTCTTTCAATCGTTACCCAAACGAGCCAAAATGGTTTTCCGTTTGGAACTTCATCTTTATTTGTTAAAAACTTAATTCCTTTTTCTACTGTACTACGTGCATGCATCGCACCGATATCAACGAACGCAGTTTTCTCTAATACATCAACAAATACAGGAGAAATATTTTCTAGGCTTAATGCCCCAACACCAAATCCACCATGTCCATCTGTGGAGTCATTCTTCACGATATTAAAACCGATTTTTTTCTTTTTCTCTGTCATATGTAAATTCCTCCTCACTTAATAATTATAGGAGCCCGAAAATAGGCGCAATGATACTTTGTAAAAATACTAATACATACGGAATAACTACATTGAAAATAGGCTGAATTGTGTAATTGCTAAGCGGTGTAATAACAAGAATTAATAACGCAATTGATCCATACTTTTCATACTGTGTCATTTTCGCACGAATATTTGCTGGTGCTAAATCTTCCACAACGCGATACCCATCAAGTGGTGGAATCGGTAATAAGTTAAATACAAGTAAAACAATATTAAGCCCAATGAAAATTTGGAAGAACTGACTTAACGTATCTGCTACTGCAGGTGGAACCGCATCTAACACACCAAACGTTATTAAGCTATACCAAATAATTAAACCAATTGCACTTAAAATAAGATTACTTATCGGTCCCGCAATAGAAACTAATATTCCCGCAAGACGCGGTCTTTTAAAGTTATACGGGTTAACAGGCACTGGTCTTGCCCAACCGAATCCAAGAATTAATACAGCAATCATCCCGATAGGATCTAAATGAGCCATCGGTGATAACGTTAACCGTCCTTGTTTCTTTGCTGTATCGTCTCCAAATTTATATGCAACATACGCATGTGCAAATTCATGCACAGATAGCGCAATAATAATCGCCATTGCTACCAATGGAATTTGGTGCAACGGATATCTAAATAACTGATCCATAGTTCATCTCCTCTTCAATATGTCCAAAAAAGAAATTATTTGTTTTTCCGATTGTTCTTCCTCATAATCCGCTATAATAAGAGTGTAACTTACATAAAAGGAGCGATTGTACATGCCATACGTAACAGTGAAAATGCTAGAAGGACGCACAGAAGAACAAAAGAAAGCTCTTGCTGAGAAAGTAACAGCAGCAGTAAGCGAAACAACTGGTGCTCCTGAAGAAAACATCGTTGTTTTCATCGAAGAAATGTCTAAAAACCATTATGCAGTTGGCGGAAAACGCTTAAGCGACAAATAATTTCAAGTTTTTTCATAAGAAGCAGCTCTTAGCTGCTTCTTATTTCTTTCCTTCTAACAACTCGATAATTCTCTCTTTATATTTTCCTTTTCTTCCATCTTCATAGATTAAATCATGTGGATAGAATAGCTTTTGATCCGTTCGCTTCTTACCTGTAATCGCCTCAACAATATCCGATTCACGCGAAAGCTCTCTAAGTTCCCCGTTCGGCATAAGAAGTAAAATTGGCAGACGCTCTTCTTCTTCTCCTGCGCGGTAAAAGTCATACGGTAAATCCGATGTTGAATCAACAACTAAATAATACTCTGGATCTAGTCCAATCTTTTTAAATAAGCTACTTAATTCCATCCAATTATCTAAACCGTGTTTATCTGTAAACTCTACATATTTAAATAGATTTCGATTCATAAAACGGCGACATAAGTCACTTAAAATTGGATCTTCTTCGTCTTGCCATACTTGGAAGTAATAATACATTACGTTCTCGTCTAGCTTTAAATAGTCCTCTACTGTTACTTCTTCTTCAAATAAAGAATAGAAATGAACAGGATGATATTTAAACGCATAATACTTCTCATGCAGTGATTTAGCTCGGTGTAAAATCTTCGTTAAAATTACTTCTGCACTACGTGTTACTGGATGGAAATATACTTGCCAATACATTTGATAACGACTCATAATATAATGTTCTACAGCATGCATACCACTATTTTTAATGACAACTTGATTACCATACGGGCGCATGACACGCAGTATACGTTCCATATCAAAGTTCCCATACTTTACACCAGTAAAATATGCATCTCTTAATAAATAATCCATACGATCAGCATCAATTTGGCTTGAAATCATACTAATCGCTAATTTATTAGTAGATGTTTTCGCAATTACATCTGCTACCTTTTGCGGGAAATCTTTATCCACACGGCTTAATACACGATTAATTTCCGTATCACCAACGATAATCTTTTGCGTAAATTTCTCATGATCTAACGAAAATACTTTTTCAAACGAATGAGAAAATGGGCCGTGACCAACATCATGAAGTAATGAAGCACATAAACATAACAATCTATCTTCAGCATTCCAATTTGGTCTGCCATCAAACACATCATCAATCATACGACGAATAATTTCATATACACCTAACGAATGAGTAAAGCGACTATGCTCTGCACCGTGAAATGTAAAAAATGTCGTTCCAAGCTGCTTAATACGGCGCAAGCGTTGAAATTCTTTCGTTCCGATTAAATCCCAAATAACGCGATCACGCACGTGCACATATTTATGTACTGGGTCTTTAAACACTTTTGTTTCGCTGAGTTTGTCGTTTAAATATACCACTTTCCGACATCCCCCTTTCTTTACTGCATTCTTACTATATATTATAAACGATATAGGAAACAGAAAGAAATGAAAGACTATATTAATTCCTGTTATATAAAGAAAAATCACTTTTACCGACGTAAAAGTGATTTTTCTTTATATATTATTTTCCTAAAACAAATTCAGCAACTTCGTCTAGGATCATTTCTTTACCTAGTGGGAAGTATCCTTTGTTTAGGTCTTCATTGCTAATTGTGAATACATGATTATTTTTAACAGCGTTCATGTTTTTCCAAATTGATTCTTCTTGGAATTCTTTTAGACGCTGAGAACCGTCACCAGTTGTAAATACGAATAAGTAATCTGGGTTGTAATCGATTAAAGCTTCTTTTTGTACTTGTACTAGCGGTTTATCAGTTGGTGTACCTTTAACTGCTGGTAATTTTAAGTCATTAAAGATTACGCTACCGTAACCGTAGTCACCGTATACACGGAAAGCATTTGGATATGCAGCCATTTTCATGAATGTTGCATCACCAGTTTTAGCGATGATTTTGTCATGTAATTTGCTTGCTTTTTCATCATACTGTTTGAACCATTCTTTTGTTTCTTTCTCTTTACCGAAGATTTGACCTACTTCTTCGAATTTTGGACGCCATTGGTCTAATGGAGTTTTTAACATAACTGTTGGTGCAATTTTAGATAATTGATCATAAATCTTTTCTTGACGATTGTTTACAAGAATTAAGTCTGGTTTTGCAGCAGCTACTGCCTCGATGTTAATTTTATCGCCCCAAGCAGAACCTACTGGTTTCACACCTTCTAATTTCTTTGCAATATGTCCATCAATTTTTTCTTGTGTTGTATTTGCAGTAATAATCGGTTTCATGCCGAAAATTAATAATTCTTCTGTTGAACCACTAAGGTCAGCAATTTTCTTTGGATTTGCAGGGATTTTAATTTCCCCTTTTGCGTGTTGTACAGTGCGCTCTTCAGTTTTCGTATCCTTCGCATCTGCTTTCTTTTCTTCTTCTTTGTTAGAACAAGCTGCAAATAGTACAGAAGTAACAACTAGTACCATTGCTAATAGTGCCATTTTAAAATTCTTCATATTCCCACTCCTTCTAGCTGTATTTCTCTTATAATTTGCATGTAACTATAAGAAACAAAAACAACATTTAATTAATATATTTTTATTAATCGTTGTTTATAGCCCGTTCTAACGGGCGTTCAACTTCCCAGCCATGGGTAAGAAGCTCAACGTCCATTAGAACTCCCCCTCTCACCTCTTTAAGAGGGGGAAATTCTATTAATTATGCTTTTTTACGCAATTGATTATTAATCATCGCTAAATCGTATGTTAAGCAAATTGGTTTACAGTTTACTGGACATGGAACGATTTGAGCTTCAATCTCAAATACGTTACGAAGCGTTTCACTTGTCATAACTTCATCTGGCGTTCCTTGTTTCATTAACTTCCCAGCTTTTAATGCAATCATATGATCAGAGAAACGAGAAGCATGATTTAAATCGTGAATAACCATAACAATCGTTCTGCCTTCTTCTTTGTTTAACTTCTTCAGTAAGTTTAATACTTCAAGTTGATGAGCCATATCTAAGTATGTTGTTGGTTCATCTAACACGAGTAAATCTGTTCCTTGTGCAAGAGCCATCGCAATCCATACACGTTGACGCTGACCACCTGATAAAGCTTCTGCTGGACGATTTGCGAATTCTGTCATCCCCGTCACTTCAAGTGCCCAGTGAATGTAGCGATAATCCTCTTCTTTCAATGTTCCAAATCCTTTTTGATGAGGAAAACGTCCATATGAAACAAGTTCAAACACAGTAAGACCTGTTGGCACTTCTGCAGTTTGTGGTAAAATCGCCATTTTCTTTGCGATTTCTTTCGTTGGTTGTTTCTCAATTGCTTTTCCATCAAGATAAACAGTACCTCGTTTTGCTTTCAAAATACGAGAAGCCGTTTTTAATAATGTGGATTTCCCACAACCATTTGGTCCAATAATCGTTGTAATTTGTCCTTCCGGAATTTCAACTGTTAATCCATCTATAATTAACCCTTCATTATAGCCAACAGATACCGCATCAACTGCTAAAGTTGCCATACAAAAAGCCTCCCTTTATTTTGTCCTCATAAGTAAATATATGAAATATGGTGCGCCAATTACAGAAATAACAAGACCGACCGGTATTTCTGAAGTTGGTAACACACTTCTTGAGATTACATCTGCAAATAAAAGCAAGAACGTTCCTATTAATGCAGCCGTTGGTAACATAATTTGATGTTTACCACCAACGAGGCTTCTCGCTAAATGCGGAGCCATTAAACCGATAAAACCGATTCCGCCCGCAACAGCAACAGATGCACCAGCTAAACAAACTGCAATAAATAATAATTTACGTCTTTCCTTTTCTACGTTTACACCAAGGCCAACTGCTGTAGAGTCGCCTAAATTCATTACATTTAATATGTGCGCTTTACTAATGGCAAGTGGTAAGAAAATAACCATCCATGGGAGTACACTTAATACGAACTTCCAATCTGTTCCCCATAAACTTCCTGCCAACCAAATCGTTGCAAAGCGGAAATCATTAGATGTCATCTTCATAGAAAAAATTAAACTAACAGCACCAAATCCGGCTGCAACAGCGATACCAACAAGAATTAATCGAGTGGATGAAACGCCGTCTTTCCATGCTAGTAAATAAATAATAACCGCTGCTAATATCGCACCAATTAGTGCGAAGAATGGAAGGATAAATACAGATAAGAATGTACCAGTTCCAACTTTTCCAAAGAAAAAGTAGACGAATACAACAACTGTTAATCCCGCTCCGGCGTTAATGCCTATAATACCTGGATCAGCAAGTGGATTTCGTGATAACCCTTGCAAAATTGCACCTGACATAGCTAACGCAGAACCAACTAATATAGCTATAACCATACGTGGCATACGAAATTCAAATAAAATAACAGATTGATCTTCTGCACCTAATCCAACCAATGACTTTAATACATCTATTGGAGGTATTTTAAATGTTCCTGTATTTAAACTTATTAAAAATATAGCAACGATTAACCCTACTAAAATCGTTAAAATAGAAACGTTCTTTTTTGTTAAGACGCTCGTCCTCACATTTTTCCTCTCCCTTCGTTACGTGCTAAGTAGAGGAAGAATGGAACTCCAATTAGCGCTGTAATTGCTCCAATTGGCGTTTCAAACGGTGGATTAATAACGCGAGATAGCATATCTGCACATTCAATTAACAATCCACCTAAGACTGCAGAACATGGAATAACCCATCTATAATCTGAGCCTACAAGGAAACGAGTCATATGCGGAATTACAAGTCCAACAAATCCAACTGATCCTGCCATAGAAACCGCAGAACCTGTTAATACAAGAACAAGTACTGTTCCGATAAATTTAATTAATGTCGTATTTTGACCAAGTCCAATCGCAATTTCTTCACCAAAGCTTAAAATGGTAATATACCTCGACATCATAATTGCTATGACGAGACAAACAAGGCCAATCGGTACTAACATATTAATACTTTGCCATTTCACTCCGGCAACACCGCCTGCATTCCACATACTTACCTCTTGGGCAAGGTTGAAATACAATGCAATTCCAGATGAAATTGCCCCTAATAAAGCACTAATTGCTGCACCAGCTAAAGCTAATTTCACAGGCGTTAATCCACCTGGTGAAGAAGACCCAATACCATATACAATGCTCGCTCCAAACGCAGCTCCAATAAAAGATGCGATAACGAACATTAAATAAGGTGAATTAGGGAAGAATGCATACATAATTGCAATCCCGAATACTGCACCATCTGTAATCCCCATTAACGATGGGGATGCAAGTGGATTTCGTGTCATACCTTGCATAATTGCTCCTGATACCGCTAAAAAGGCACCTGCAACTACGCCCCCTATTGCTCTAGGCATGCGAAGTTCTTGAATTACGTTATGATGCGTGATAGACCCATCAAACTGAAATACAGCTTGCCAAACGGTCTTTAAACTAATATCTGCTGCACCAAACGAAATAGAAACTGCCATGCTTAAAGCTAACAAAATTGTGCCTACTATTAAAATAATAGAAGCAACGAGCGGTCTGCTCTTAATCTCTTTAACATTCACATCTTGCTGTTCTATACTCCTTGCGCTCGCTTCCATCCCTCAACCATCCTAACCAACAACATATATTTAATAAAATGAAATTTATTCTCAAATAATAATAAAAAAATTAGGTGAATTGACATTCTCATGATAATGATTCTCAGAATCAGACACTTTCTATTCTACCTACCACGTCAAAAGACTGTCAACCATTATTTTGAAATACGAATTCATACAAAGCGCTATCTTATGGACATAAAAAAAGAAGAGTAACCTGTTCACTCTTCTTTTTCTTACTTATTTAACTTTGCTTCAATCTTTACAATTAATTCGTCTTCTGTTGGAGCCGCAACTGGACGATTATTTACAAACGCGAATGATTTTTTACGACCTGGGCCACAGTAAGACTGACATGCAACCTCAATCGTTGCACATGAATCTACTTTTTTTAACTTCGGAATCAACGTTTTAACGTTCGTTGCCTGACAATCATCACACACACGAAATTCGTTTCCCATTATATATAACACTTCCTCTATTTTAAACTTTTCACAAGTACATTTAAAAATAAACACTAAATGGTATTTTACCGCTCTTTGAAGCTTGTTGCAAGTGTCCGCGCGTAGCTCTATTCCTATATAAGGCTACCTATTATTTATATTTTCTCCTTCAAAAGCTCCCATCATTCATAGCCACTTTTCTTCTCTTCATTGAAATCTACCATATTTTTAAAAGCTTTGTATAAAAGCTCATTTTTTTGCCCATTATAAAAATAGGAAGTTCATAAAAAGAAAGGGAGTTGAATCTATGAAAGTAAGACAAGATGCTTGGACAGACGAGGACGATTTATTACTTGCTGAAACGGTGCTTCGCCATGTTCGAGAAGGAAGTACTCAGTTAAATGCATTTGAAGAAGTAGGTGATCAGTTAAATCGCACATCTGCTGCTTGTGGTTTCCGCTGGAATGCTGTTGTTCGCTATAGCTATGAACAAGCTCTTCAACTAGCAAAAAAACATCGTAAAGATAAAATGCGTGCTGCGGGCGGTGAACAGGCAAAAAAACGTTTGCTTTATACACCACCAGCTTCAGAGGCGATAACTGATTATGAAGAACACGTACCGTATGAAACAGCTGTTCAATATACAGAAGCTATTCCATATCAAAAGCCGACTGTCCCTGCTCCAAAAAGCTCAATAACAATGCAAGATGTTATTTACTTTTTACAAACAGTTGGATCTTCAAATATAAAAGTAACAGCTCTTGAAAACGAGAATACGAGATTGAAACAAGAAATTAAAGCGCAAATCTTGCGAAATGAAGAACTAGAAAGGAAACTAGAAAAATTAGAACAACAATCTCATACTGTACAAGAGGATTACGAAACACTTATGAATATTATGAACCGTGCTCGTAAATTAGCAGTAATGGATGATGAGGAACGCTCACAAACATCTTTCCGCATGGATCGAAACGGTAACTTAGAAAAAATTGCAGAATAAAAAGGATGCATGCAATGCATCCTTTTTATTCTTTCACTTCAAAATCCCCCTTTATATCCGAGAAAACCCCTTTCTTCATTTTTTGCTATAATAGAGGTTGTCATTTTATAAATAAGGGGTTAGTTATATGAGCAATTCCCGTTCGATTTTATCTCAGCCAGAGTGGCGTATTGCGGATCAGTCTAGTTTAGGACCAACATTCCATGCATTGCAGTCATTCGCAATGGATGACACGTTATGCACAAGTATTGGAAATGGTCTATCCGCTGCAACAATGCGCTCTTGGGTTCATCACAATACAATTGTTCTTGGCATTCAAGATTCACGCCTACCACATTTAGAAGAAGGTATTTCCTTTTTAAAAGAAAACGACTTCAATGTTATCGTTCGTAATTCTGGTGGACTTGCTGTCGTACTTGATGAAGGCGTTTTAAACGTATCACTTTTATTCCAAGAAACAGAAAAGGGTATCGATATCGACCTTGGATACGATACGATGTGGCATTTAATTAAGGAAATGTTAAAAGATTACGATGTTACTATCGAGGCAAAAGAAATTGTTGGTTCTTATTGTCCTGGTAGCTATGATTTGAGCATTCGCGATCAAAAATTTGCTGGTATTTCTCAGCGTCGTATTCGCGGAGGCGTTGCTGTACAAATTTACTTATGTGCGACAGGAAGCGGATCTGAGCGTGCCGCACTCGTTCGTGATTTTTACAACATAGCAATTCAAGGAGAAGAAACACGATTTACGTATCCTGAAATTGTGCCAAGTACGATGGCTTCACTATCTGAATTACTTGGCGAAACAATTACAGTGCAAGATTTAATGATGCGCCTTTTAAAAACACTGCAACAATTCGCTCCAAAGTTAACACCATCTCAGCTAACAGTAGATGAAGTTCCTTTATATGAGACGAATTTACAACGTATTATTGACCGTAATAATAAGGCACTTGGTTTAGAAAAATAAAAAAGACCACCCTCATTTCAAAAGAAATAGGGTGGTCTTTTTTCATATTAATTCATTATAGAATTAAAGTGCTTGAGCTGCTGTAATTAAAGCTAACTTATACACTTCTTCTTCGTTACATCCACGAGATAGATCATTTACAGGCATGTTTAAGCCTTGTAAGATTGGTCCTACTGCTTCGAAGTTACCTAAGCGTTGAGCGATTTTGTAGCCGATATTACCAGCTTCTAGGCTTGGGAATACGAATACGTTAGCATCACCTTTAATTGTAGAACCTGGAGCTTTCTTCTCAGCTACAGATGGTACGAATGCAGCATCGAATTGGAATTCTCCATCTAAAGCTAATTCAGGAGCCATTTCTTTTGCAATGCGAGTTGCTTCTACAACTTTTTCTGTTTCTGGAGATTTCGCAGAACCTTTTGTAGAGAAGCTTAACATAGCAACGCGTGGGTCAATGCCGAATAGTTCAGCCGTTTTTGCACTTTCGATACCAATTTCAGCTAAATCTTGGCTGTTTGGTGCAATGTTAATTGCGCAATCAGCGAATACATACTTCTCTTCTTCACGTACCATGATGAACACGCCTGAAGTTTTTGTAACGCCTGGTTTTGTTTTAATAATTTGAAGTGCTGGACGAACTGTATCAGCTGTAGAGTGAGCTGCACCACTTACTAAACCTTGTGCTTTGCCCATGTATACAAGCATTGTACCGAAGTAGTTTTCGTCTTTAAGAATTTTACGAGCATCTTCTTCTGTTGCTTTACCTTTACGGCGTTCAACGAAAGATGCTACCATTGCATCCATCTCTTCGTATGTAGCTGGATCGTAAATATCAACGCCTGCTAATGTTAAGTTCATGCTAGCAGCTTTTGCGCTAATTTCTTCTTTATTACCAACTAAAATTGGTTTTACTAGTTCTTCTTTTGCTAAACGCTCTGCAGCGCCTAAAATTCTTTCATCAGTTCCTTCAGGAAGTACGATAGAAATGCCTTTTCCTTGAACTTTTTCTTTTACTGCTGTAAATAAATTGCTCACGAATAAACCCTCCTACAAATGTTAAAAACTAATCTACCTTTAAGAATACTTCTTTTCAGCTATATTTTAAACTTATAGCTCCCAAAAAATAGATAAAATGAAAATGATTATATTTTCATAAAATTCAGCCGGGGAATAAAGCCTACTTAAGCCTTATTTTCTCCCGTTTTCCGGTAAATATAAATGTGACAGTTTTATGCGCCGAAACTTTATGTAGATGTTTTTAATCCTATATATGCTATAGTTAACGTGTAAAATATCATTAACTGAGGTGAATAGAATGAGTGAAGCAACAACAACGTTAGATGGCTGGTATTGTTTACATGATTTACGTTCTATTGATTGGGCAGCATGGAAAACATTATCTAGTGACGAACGCGGACAAGCAGTGTCTGAATTTTTAAATGTCGTTGAAAAATGGAACGAAGTAGCTACTGCAAAAAAAGGCAGTCATGCAATGTATACAGTTGTTGGTCAAAAAGCAGATATTATGCTTATGATCTTACGTCCAACAATGGAAGAGTTAAATGAAATCGAAACAGAATTAAATAAAACAACATTAGCTGAATATTTAGTTCCTGCATATTCTTACGTATCTGTTGTTGAACTAAGCAACTATCTTCCAGCTGATGAAGACCCATACCAAAACCCACAAGTCTTAGCTCGCTTATATCCTGAGTTACCGAAAGCAAATCACATTTGCTTCTATCCAATGGATAAGCGTCGCCAAGGTAATGATAACTGGTATATGCTTCCTATGGATGAACGTAAGAAACTTATGTACAGTCATAGCAAAATCGGTCGCCAGTACGCAGGTAAAGTGCGCCAAGTTATTTCAGGATCAGTTGGATTTGACGATTTTGAGTGGGGCGTAACATTATTTGCTGACGATGTTCTTCAATTTAAGAAACTTATATATGAAATGCGCTTCGATGAAGTAAGTGCTCGCTACGGTGAATTTGGAACATTCTTTGTCGGAAACATTTTACCAACCGAAAAAGTAACAAATTTTTTACACATATAATATAAAAAAGGAACGAAATTCGTTCCTTTTTTTATTACCCTCTATATTTATCTGCAAAAACCTTCTTTTTTCTACAAATCCGAACAAAAATAGACAAATTCCTTTCAAATTTCTTGTAAGATTGTAACCTTTTCACATCCAAATTTATGCTAAAATGGTACGAGCTATATGCTAATAACGATGCGAAGGTGATAATGTATATGAAGAAAATCTTGTCTATTTTACTAGCGTCTCTATTGTCATTTTCTTCCTTAGGAGTAACAACATCCCATGCGGAAGAAAAAATACATATAGAGGCAGCTGCTGCACTTCTATTTGATGCAGATACAGGAAAAATACTGCATGAACAAAATCCAGATGAATTACTAGCTATCGCTAGTATGTCAAAATTAATTGTTGTTTATGCCGTATTAGAAGCAATTAAAGAAGGAAAAATCACTTGGGATACGAAAGTAAACATTTCTGATTACGCTTATGAAGTTTCACGTAACAATGAATTCTCTAACGTACCGTTCGAAAAGGGACGCCAGTATACTGTAAGAGAATTATATCATTCTATCGTTATCTTCTCTGCGAATGGATCTAGTATTGCTTTAGCAGAATTACTTGCAGGAAGTGAAAAGAACTTCTTAAATCTTGCAAATGAACATGCGAAAAAACTAGGGTTAAAGAAATATAAATTTGTAAACGCTACAGGGTTAAACAACGCTGATTTAAAAGGAAAACATCCTGAAGGAACTGATCCGAATGGAGAAAATTCCATGTCAGCTCGCGATATGGGTATTCTTTCAAAAACAATTATTACAAAGTATCCAGAAATGCTAGAGGATACAAAACAAAGATTTAGAAACTTCCCAGATAATCATCCGAAACCAATTCGTATGGAAAATTGGAACTGGATGTTACCAGGTGCTGCTTTCTCTTATGAAGGAGCAGATGGTTTAAAAACAGGAAGTTCTGATACCGCTGGATATGGATTCACTATTACAGCAAAACGCGGTGATTTACGTCTTATCTCTGTTATTATTAAAACGAAATCAATGGACGAACGTTTCACAGAATCTCGCGCATTAATTGAGTATGGATTTAATAACTTCGAAAAACAGAAATTAAAAATAGATAAAAACAATAAAATTTCTGTAGTAAAAGGAAAAGAAGACTACGTAACAGTTGCACCAGAAAAAGAAGTGACAGTAGTTACTGCAAAAGGTAGCAAATCACCTTACAAAATTTCTACTGAAGCAGATAAATCACTTGCTGAAGATGGGCATTTAGTTGCTCCTATTAAGAAAGGTGCAAAGGTAGGTTCAATCGTCTTAGAACCAACTGATAAATATGGTTTCTTAGACGGAAATAAAAGTATAAAAGTTACTGCCAAAACGACTGAAGAAGTAGAAAAAGCAAATTGGTTCGTATTAACAATGCGTTCAATTGGCGATTTCTTCTCAAACTTATGGTCTAAAGTATTTTAATGATGAAAAGCTAGCTCCCGCTAGCTTTTTTTATTTTCCCCTCTAGATGTAAAACTTCGTTTGGTTGTCATATCTGCGTCCTTTTTCTCATACGTATGAACTAGTAATTGTTCCACACTTCATCTAGAAATGAACCTCTTTCTACAAGGCATTCCAAAAAGAGAGGTGACACATAATGGGTGTTATCGCATATAACGAAGAAGATGTAAAGTTATTAGCTAGACTGATGCGTGCTGAAGCCGAAGGAGAAGGCCAACAAGGGATGTTAATGGTTGGAAACGTTGGGGTAAATCGTGTCCGCGGAAATTGTTTAGATTTTAAAAAAATACGTAATTTACGTCAAATGGTTTATCAAAATCCTGGTGGTTTTGAGGCAACTCAAAAAGGGTATTTTTATCAACGAGCGAGAGAACAAGATATCGCATTGGCAAGACGGACTATTCAGGGACAACGTTTTTGGCCCGCCAACTTTGCCTTATGGTTCTTTAGACCTGAAGGCCCTTGCCCACCAACTTGGTATGATCAGCAAAATTCTGGTCGCTTTAAAAAGCACTGCTTCTTCCAACCATCTGGTGGAGATTGTCCAGGCGTATATTAAGGAATGAAAATGAGGAGGGATTTTTGAATGGCACAGCAACAAAACCCGTACTACGGAACAGGTTTTTATCAACCATCTGGAACTTATGTACAACCGCAACAAATGACCCCACAACAACAGCAACAACAACAACAACAACAACAGCAAGCAATGCAACAACAAGCCACTCAGGCTCAACTTGCAGTTTCTCAAGGGATGTTACCACTAGAGCAATCGTATATTGAAAACATTCTTCGTTTAAACAAAGGTAAACCAGCTACAGTTGTAATGACTTATGAACGTGGTAGTTCGCTTGGTACACAATCTTATACTGGGATCATCGAGGCAGCTGGTCGTGATCATATCGTAATTAGTGAACCGAAATCTGGAAAGCGCTATTTACTACTAATGATCTACTTAGATTATGTAGAATTCCCAGGAGAAATTACGTATTTACCTAGTCAACAAGCAACTTATGCTCCAAGACCATAAAAAAAAGCTGGCGGATGCCAGCTTTTGTTTTTTTATAACCCTTTTACAACTGCCGTTCCGACTAAAATCCACGCCACAATAAATGCTACACCACCAAGGGGTGTAATTGGGCCAAAGAATTTAATACCTGTTGTACTTAATGCATAAAGACTGCCTGAGAACATAATAATCCCAGCTACCATAAGCCAACCCGCAGTGCTTAAAAGTGATGATTGCATTTTATCCATTAATAGAGCAACTACGAATAAGCCACCTGCATGAAACATTTGATATGTAACGCCCGTCTTCCACACTTCTAACATTTTTGCAGAAATTTTATTTTCTAAACCATGTGCTCCAAAAGCCCCTAATGCAACAGATAGTCCCGCTGCAATACAACCTAGTAAAAAGAAAATTTTCATCTTAATTCCCCTTTTTTACCTTTATCATAAGCAATTTTTACATATAAGCCAAACGATTTTACTTTTAAAAGTCAAATAAAGATTTACCGTTTGCATCCTTTTCTTTTATATATACTTTTTCTCCAGAAACCGGCATAACTGGTTGAACTGTCGTCATAGGCTGAGACCCGATTACTTGTGTTTGAACTTGTGGTTCTCTATACGTAGAAGGCTCCACTTGTTCATCCAATAATAAATCACATAAAGCACGTACAACTAATAAGTGTTCTTTTGATTGTTGTCCTTCACTACTTTTTGCCTTTGCAATTTCATTCGCCATTTTATTTAAAATCTTATCACTAGATACTTGCATTCCTTGTCACCTCTTACTTTGTAGTTCTTTCTCAAATTGCCCCAGTTTCTCCACCGAACCAAATACTATTATCATATCATGTTCTTGTAGTTTTTCCTGCCCCGTTGGATTATGGATAATATATCCATCCCTTAAAATCGCTAAAATTGTTACATCAAATTGATTTCTCACATTACTCTCTAGTAACGATTTACTGGCTAAGATAGAATCTTTACCAACTTGAATTTCTTCAATTACAAAGGATTGTTCTATTCCATACAATACTGTATCAATATAATGAACTGTTAACGGATTCGCAATACCTTTTGCGATATGAATTCCTGCCATACTAGATGGATTAATAACCTTATTTGCACCAGCGCGCCGTAATTTCTCTTCTGTTTCTGGTTTTTCAGCTCTTGCTACAATTTTAATTGCACCATTAAGCCCTCTTGCCGTTAATGTAATAAATACATTTTCAGCATCGTTTGCTACGATAGCCACTAGACCCGCTGCCTTCGAAATTCCCGCATTATGTAACACTTGATCTTCAGTTGCATCCCCATGTACATATAAAAGCTTTTCCTGTTCGAATATACTTTCATCTTTATCCACAACTACAAATGGGATTTTCTTTTCCTGTAATTCATGTACAACTTGAAGCCCTACTCTTCCACAACCACATACTATAATATGCTTTTGTAACTGTGCTATTTGTTTATCCATCTTCTTCCTCCGCACCGCATGAAATAAGTTACCCTCAATGATCATAGCTGCTACTACCCCCATTGCATACGTAACGATACCGACGCCAACAGGTATAATAAGGAGCGCAAAAAATTTCCCTGCCTGTGTTACAGGCACTACATCACCATACCCAACCGTTAATACAGTAATCATCGTCATCCAAAATGCTTGAAACAAGCTAATTTCTTCAATTGTCATAAATCCTAGCGTCCCTAGAATTACAACAAAGGTCATACATATAACTGCTATCCATAATTGCTTACGTGCATTCATATTATATTTCAACTCTTTTCTCTATCTACAATCTTTGCCAAAGGAAATGAAATACCTATATACTAGAAATGGAATCTATGAAAGAGGTTGATATAATGAAGCTATTTCTTTCTGCCTTACAATGGGCACTATTTATTTTAGCTGGAAGTCTTATTGTACCAATTAGTGTCGCAACTAGTTACGGCCTCGACGGCGCTGAAGCTATCGCGTTTGTACAAAGGACATTATTTGTTCTCGGTTTTGCCGGCCTACTGCAAGCTATATTCGGTCATAAACTTCCTATTCAAGAAGGTCCCGCAGGCCTTTGGTGGGGAATTTTCTCCCTGTATGCAAGTTTAGGCGTCGTATTATTTGGATCAAGCAATGAAACACTTAAGGTCCTTCAGTACGCTTTCCTACTAAGCGGAATTATTTGTATTATTCTTAGTGTTTTTGGACTTATCGATAAACTAGTTCGCTACTTTACACCTACAGTAATTGGAACGTATTTATTCCTTCTTGTCGCACAACTTAGTGGCTCCTTCTTAAAAGGCATGTTTGGCCTTGATGGACACCATACAGAAGTACAGCCAAAGGTATTTATTCTTTCACTCATTGTTATTTTACTATCTTTTTTCATTATGAAGCTACCTATTATTGGACAATATTCCGTTCTTTTCAGTATCGTCTGCGGCTGGATATTATTCGCGTGCTTCGGATTATCTAATCCAGTAACACCTGTGACAGATATAATTCGTCTTCCATCTCTATTTGTTTTCGGAATGCCCCGCATTGAATGGAACATGGCAATTACGGTAGTTTTCGTCACACTATTACTTCTAACAAATATGTTAGCAAGTATTCGCGTTGTACAAAAGGTTGTTTCAAAGTATGAAGAAGATTCTGCGGAGAATCGCTTCAAACAAGCTGGCATTATAACAGGAATAAATCAATTACTAGGCGGTCTGTTTTCAGCCATTGGTCCTGTTGCCATTTCTGGATCAGCAGGATTTATCGCAACAACAAATATTTATACACGCCTCCCATTTATGTTAGGGTCAAGCTTTATCATTCTTGTTAGTATATTCCCAAAGATTACTTCATTCTTTGCAGCAATCCCCGTTGCAGTTGGGTATGCTGCGATCTACCCTGTATTTGCAAGCATGATTGGTCTCGCTTTTCGTGAATATGACACTGTACAAAATAAAGAACAATTATTTAAAGTAGCAGGTCTTTCAATCTTTACGGGAATCGGAGTTATGTTCGTTCCAGCCGGAGCATTTTCTACGCTGCCGCCATTTTTAGCATCATTTTTAAGTAACGGTCTCATTCTTGGATCTGTAATGGCTATCTTGTTGGAAATACTATTTTCTCGTTCGCACGAAAAACAACTATCGTAAATTGGAAAACTTCCATTATTGCACTCTATCTTTAGAGTTGTTACGATAATGATAGATTGTCATGGGCAACACGCTCATGATAATTTATACTAACAATGCAGAACTTCTCCTAATTTCATGTAAAGAGGTTCGATGTCTTACTATATATTCCCCAAGATCTTCATAAAAATTTATTTCTATTCCAACAAAGAAAGGAATTTTCTATATGACTTATAAAATGATTGTTTTAGATTTAGATGATACTTTATTACGCGATGACCATACAATTTCACCTCGTACGAAAGAGGCTTTAATGACAGCACAAGAACAAGGAGTTAAAGTTGTACTTGCTTCTGGGCGCCCAACTTTTGGTATGCGCAATGTTGCAAAAGAACTTCTTTTAGAAGAATACGGTAGCTTCATTCTATCTTTTAACGGTGCTAAAATTATTAACTGTAAAACAAATGAAGAAATCTTTAGTAGCACGCTATCTCCTGAAATCGTTCACAACCTATTTGAAATTAGTAAAACTGAAGATGTATGGATTCATACTTATATTGGCGATGATATCGTAACAGAAGAAAATAATCCTTATACTAAAATTGAGGGCGAAATTACTGGTATGCCGATTATTGAAGTAGATAATTTTAAAACTGCTGTTAAAGAGCCTGTAGTAAAAGTATTAATGAATAAAGAAGCTGAACGCCTTGTTGAAGTAGAAAAGAAACTACAAAAACAGCTAGAAGGTCAATTAAGCGTTATGCGCTCTAAACCATTCTTCTTAGAATTCACTGAATATGGTGTTACAAAAGGAACGAGCTTAAACCAATTAATCCAAAAACTTGGTATTAAACGTGAAGAAGTTATCGCAATGGGTGATAGCTACAACGATCAGGCAATGATTGAATTTGCCGGTCTTGGTGTTGCAATGGGCAATGCACCAGATGATATTAAAGACATTGCAAACTATGTAACAGATACAAATATGAACGATGGTGTTGCTAAAGTTGTAGAGAAATTTGTACTAAAAAGCGAAGTGCTTGTTTAATATTTTCATTCATAAAACCTATTTGAAGTCAAATACTTCAAATAGGTTTTTATTTAAATTGCATTGCTTTTGTGACTATATTTTGAACTTTGCACTATTCTCGTAGTGTAAAGTTTCTTTTTGTATATAATGAAACAAAATAGACTATTTTATTTTGAAAAAGAATACAAATTTACTATATACAAGCATACATTAAAGGAGGCTATTTCATGTTATCTACACCGATCGGACGATTAAGAGCAATCGGCTTAGTTGAGGGTATTTCTTTCCTATTACTATTATTTGTAGCAATGCCGTTAAAATATTTTGCAGGGTTTGCTACAGCTGTCAAAATTACAGGTATGGCTCATGGCGTTTTATTCGTACTATTCATCTTTGCGGTAATTCAAGTAACAATCGTACACCGCAAAACAATTTTATGGGCACTTGGTGCACTTGTTGCATCAGTTATCCCATTTGGTACGTTTGTACTAGATGCAAAACTAAAAAATGAACAGTAATAGTAAAAAGGTAGTTAACAATTGTTAGCTACCTTTTTTGCGTTTATATATTCGAAATTTGCCAATCGATTTCTTTTTCATCCATGTTAGATAAAATCTCATTTACTTTAGAGTACGGCTTACTTCCAAAGAAACCACGTCTTGCTGATAATGGGCTTGGATGTACGGACTCGATAATATGATGATTCGTATTCGTAATTAACTTTTTCTTCGCCTGAGCATGGCGTCCCCATAATATGAAAACAACTGGCTTTTCACGTTCATTTAATAGCTCAATTACGCGATCTGTGAAATGCTCCCATCCTTTTCCTTTATGAGAATTCGCCTCATCTTGACGAACCGTTAACACGGTATTTAATAGTAAAACCCCTTGCTCCGCCCATTTTACTAAATAACCGTTATTCGGAATTTCATAACCGTATTCATCTCGCAGTTCTTTATACATATTTAACAAAGATGGCGGCGTTTTAATACCAGGTTGTACCGAAAAACTTAAACCATGCGCTTGATTCGGTCCATGATATGGGTCTTGTCCTAAAATAACGACCTTTGTATTTTCATAACTTGTATACTGAAGAGCGTTAAAAATATCTTCTTTCTTTGGATAAATCACATGCTCCTCATACTCTTCTTTTAAAAAATTAGCTAAAGCTTGATAGTATTCTTTCTCAAATTCTGACCCCAGTAATGGTCCCCAATCATTCTGCAAAATGTTTTCCATGCCTTCACTTCCTATCCAATTAATTCACCATATCCTGCCTTGTAAATACTACAAATGAAATGATAAGAGATACTACTGCCCAAACCGTTAAATTCATTAAAGAAAATCCCATTGATAACCCTTGTAATGCAGGCAGTTTTCCTGATAAATAATCCGTTAACGATAAGTTGACACTAAAAATGTATTTCGCACCTTCCCAAGACGTTGCAAAAGAGCTCAAAATGCCACCCGCAATTAACGCAGCTAACATAACGCCCATGCCGGCTGGTGTATTACGAATTAAAACGGAAACCATGAATGATATAGTTCCGACAACGATAGCAACAAACCAAGCTAGTCCGTAAGCCATCAAAATGTATTGCCACTGCGGAATAAGATGTACAAAGTTCGTATTTAATGTCTCCTTATCAATGACGAATCCTGTTAAAACAGGTAAGTTCCATCCAGAGTATCCAAATACAATCCCTGATAATGCGTAAGCAAATAAACCGACAAGAAGCAATATGAGCGAAATGAAAAATAGCATCGTCACATATTTACTAAGGAGTATTTTCCAGCGCCGAATAGGCCTCGTCAGAAGCATTTTCATCGTACCATCGCTTCGTTCTCCTGAAACAATATCAATGGCGACAATCATAACAAGCAATGGAATAAATAACGTTATTCCTTGTTCAATAAACGCCCTCACAAATGTTGGTGCCCCTGGTGCAGTCGGATTAATATTATGATCTAAATAATATTGTTGCTGTTCCACTCTTACTTTTAGCCAATCACGCCATTCTTCTGGCAATCTAGAATTGTTCAAGCGGTTTTGGGAATCAACAATTTGTTGCTGTAATGATACTTTCCAATCGGTCGTACCAAGCCTTTTTTGCGTTGTTTCTATTTCACGATACTGAGCATACACAAAAAGCGGAATCAAGATTGCTAAAATAAGCATGACAACAACAATCCGTTTCTTACGATAAATCTTTTCTGATTCATTTAAAACTAGATTCGCAAATTCACGCATGTTGCTCACCCCTTGTGAGTTCAATAAATAAATCTTCTAGCGTAAATACAAGCTCCTTGACGCTATGTACATCTATCTCGTTTTCTACAAAGTGCTTATTCCAAACACTAATAGACGCAACATCCATACGACATAGTAAACGCTCATCTTCTATACTAACTTCCTCTACCTCTTCAGCAGCGTCTAACATGTCTTTCGCTTTGGAAACCGGTGTAACGACCCATTCCACACGATCACTCGCTGTTTTGATCAACTCTTCAATAGGTGCAACTGTTATCATTTTTCCTTTATGAATAATAGCCACACGGTCACATATCATTTGCACTTCACTTAACAAGTGACTCGAAATAAATACACTCATATTTTCTTCTTTTACAAGCTTATGTATAAATTCCCTAAGTTCTCTAATCCCAGCTGGATCTAAACCATTCGTCGGTTCATCTAATATGAGCAATTTCGGATTTCCAAGTAGCGCCTGTGCAATTCCAAGGCGCTGCTTCATACCAAGGGAATATGTTTTTACCTTATCGTGAATACGCTCATCTAAATGAACCATTTTTGCAATTTCAATAATACGTTCATCTGATATATCACCAAGCATGCGCGCAAATTGCTTTAAGTTTTCCCATCCCGTTAAATATGTATAAAGCTCTGGGTTTTCAACGATACTTCCAATTTGACGCATCGCTTCTCTGAAATTTTCCTTAATAGAATAACCACCAATAGAAATAGTACCTTCTGTCGCTTTAATCAGTCCGACTAACATTCGAATTGTTGTCGTTTTTCCGGCTCCGTTCGGCCCTAAGAAGCCAAACACTTCTCCTTGTTTTACATCAAATGAAATGTCTTCTACAAGTGTCTTCTTTCCAATTACCTTCTTCACGTCTCGTACGGAAAGTATCATCGTCATTTTATCCCTCCTTGTTCTAGTTTTAATTTACTTACGACGTTTTGGACTAATCGCTCTGCCATATATGTGTAGCCGACTTCATTCGGATGAAAATGATCGGAGTATAGTAAATCTTTTCCGCGATTTTGGAATAAATCAAATGTCGGTGTAATATATACATTTTTATCATTTAATGCTAACTTCTCTAAAGAGGCATTCCAATCAACAACAATATTTGATGAACCTCTTAAATCTTCTACATCCTCAAAAGGATTGTATAAACCTAGCCAAAAAATAGGGCTATCTGTATTTAATTTACGAATTTCTTCTATAATTTTCTTTGCTTCATTTTGAAATGTTTCCGTATCAGGACGATATGTCTCTAAATCTATTTTTCCGAGCGATTCCCATCCTGGGAATAAATCATTTCCTCCAATTGTTAAAACAATTACATCTGCTTGCTTAATTGAATATTGAGCTCCGCTACCCTCTAGTTGTTTTAATAAATCCGGCATTTTTGCGCCACTAACTGCCAAATTGGTTAGTGCAACTTTTTGTTTATAATCTTTTTGTAAATCCTCTTTCATTCGTCCAATATAGCCAATTCCTTCTTTGTCACCAACGCCGCGCGTTAATGAATCACCTAAACTAACTATTTGTAACGTTCCCGTTTTCTTTTTCTCTTTTGCCACTACGTCAGTCTTCGTAATTAATTTTGAAGCTTTCGGATTTAATACATCATTCACACCCGAAACAAAACCGTATGCAAATAAACAGAAAGACGCAATTGTAATGAGTAGAATTACTTTTACTAATTTTGATCTCATATCAAAACCCCTTTTAGCCCCTATAGATTGTCCATAATTATACCAAACGAATTTTCGAAAAGCGATTTTCATACCTTCTCTATTATGTCGTTTCCCTATCTACCAATTCTGGCAATAACTCTACATGCTTCACATCTATTTCCTCATCATTAATCTTTTCATATAATAATTCAAATGCCTTTACACCAACATTTTTACTAGAATGCGAAATCGTCGTAATACCTAATATATTTGCCACTTCTTGATCATCACATCCGATAATCGTAATATCCTCTGGGATACGAATTCCTTGTTTTTTCGCCTCCGTTACCATTCCTGCAGCAATATGATTGCAAGATACAAGAAACGCCGTCGGTTTTACAGACATATTAGCCCATTCTCTGACTACATTGCGCCCATCTTCCACCGTAAAACAGCCTTTAAACTTCCAGGCATCTAACGGTGTTACAACAATCTGTTGAAGTGAATCCTCATACGCCTTTTTTCGCCTTTGACTATTAATGCTATTACTTCTTCCAATGCAATATCCGATACGTGTATGACCAGCATCTATTAAGCTTTTCATCCCGCGCAAAAATACTTTGTAGTAATCAATATGTACACTTGAAATGAAATTCGAATCTATTTCCTCACACATCACAATTGGACCAAACTTTGTATACTCTTCAAGTTTTTCCTTACTATTTGTCCGTGAACATATAATTACTCCATCAAGTTTTTTCATTTTTAACATATGTAAAATTTCAAGCTCTTTTTCTTCGCTATAATTTGTCTGGCAAAGCATCATATTATAATTGTTCTTTGCAGTTTCCTTTGATATCCCTCCAATAATGGCACTGTAATATTGATCATTTACGTGCGGCAATAAAACGCCAATTACATTTGTTTTTCCTTTCACTAAATGAATCGCATTCACATTTTGCGTATAATTTAATTCTTCTATAATCGCTAAAATTTCTTTTCGTTTCTGTTCATTCACGTACGGATGATTATTGAGTACACGTGAAACAGTTGAAACAGATACCCCAGCAAGTTCAGCAATCTTTCTTATATTCGTCATCTTATTCTCCCCTTCCCCTCAAAAATTCTCGCTTGACCTGGTAAGCTTTCCACAGTATATCCTTTCTTAGCAAATACATTTTGAAAGGATATACAACTATGCTTCGATTCAAATTAGAATATATATTTTTTATTGGTGGTTTACTCATTCTCGCCATCGGCATTAATATGATGACGACAATTACTTCCTTTGGACTTAGCCCTTATGATTCCTTCTTTATTGCACTATATCAAAATTTCGGGATAAGTATTGGTTTTTGGATTTTCATGATTAACTTTGTTTTTACCCTGATCGTACTCTTTTGGGACAAAAAACAAATTACAATCGGCACAATTGTCACAATGATTCTTATTTCTCTTTTTGTTGATTGGGTTGGTTCTATTACGACTATTATGGACGCTATCCGCTCTCTTCCAAAATATATAACACTTATTTGCGGAAATCTATTCGTCGGAGCCGGAATTGGTCTTTACGTCTCTACTAATCTTTGCGCGGCACCTCAAGAGGCTTTCGTTTTAACTGTTGCTGAGAAAAAGAAATGGACATTTAGAAGAACAGAAATTTCATTAGCTTTTTTATTTTTAACACTAAGCTTCTTATTAGATGGGCCAATCTATTTTGGAACAATTATCTTATCCTTTACAACAGGTTGGATTATTCAAGCATTTATTCAAGTTGGTACGCAGATTTTAAATAGAAAAAACCCTATTAAGCAAGCCGCTTAATAGGGTTTTTTTCATTTATTGGAAGAGATACTACTTAGCATCTCCTTCAATTCGATAGTTTGCTTTCACACAATCTATTTCTTCATACGATTGCAATGTATGTAGAATGTACTCATAATCCGCAAGAGAAGCACGATGCGTTACAATTACAATTTCTGCTTTCCCTTTCTCTTCAAGTGGCATTTGAATAATCTTTTCAAAACTAACACCGCGCTCAGAAAACAATGATGTAATTTTTGCAAAAACACCAATTTCGTCTTTCACATGAAGTCTTAAAAACTTTTTCACAATAATTTCATCTGGCTCTTTTAGTACCTTTTGATATTGCGGGACTACAGCACTATTTCCGTTTACACCTAGCCTAATATTTTGCATTACAGCAACTAGGTCAGAAACAACAGCTGTCGCTGTCGGTAAGCTTCCTGCCCCCGGACCATAAAACATCGTTTCTCCTACCGCTTCACCATACACATAGACAGCATTGTATTCATTTTGCACTGCCGCAAGAGGGTGTGCATTTGGAAGTAAAGTCGGCTCAACTGTAACCTCTAATTTCTCGCCATCTCGCTTTGCAAGACCAATTAATTTAATTGTATAACCTAAGCTCTTACTATATTCAATATCTTCTGCTGTAATAGAAGTAATTCCTTTTACCTTCACATCTCCAAGCTCTACATTTGTAGAGAAACCGAGAGTAGCCAAAATCGTCATTTTTCTTGCCGCATCTAAACCTTCTACATCTGATGTTGGATCTGCTTCTGCAAATCCAAGCTGCTGAGCTTCTTTTAACACGTCGTTATATGCTCTCCCTTCGTCTGACATTTTCGTCAAAATAAAATTTGTCGTTCCATTTACAATTCCCATTACTTTCGTAATAAGATCTGAAGAAAGTCCTTCTACGATGCTTCGTAAAATTGGAATCCCTCCAGCTACACTTGCTTCATAAAATAAATCAGCCTTGTTATCTTTTGCTACCGCTAAGAGTTCCGCTCCGTGTAACGCCATTAAATCTTTATTTGCAGTCACAACGTGCTTCCCTCCTTTTAAAGCCTGTAAAATATATGCTTTCGCATCATCAATGCCGCCCATTACTTCGATGACAACATCAATATTAGGATTATCTAAAATTTCATTCACATCTTGTGTTAATAGAGTAGAAGGTACCTCTACCTCTCTCTCTTTCTCAATATTTTGCACCAACACTTTCGTTACTCTCACTGGACAACCGACTTGATGTATCAGTCGTTCTTGATGATCTGTAATAATACGAACTACGCCACTACCAACTGTCCCAAGACCTAATAAGCCCACTTGAATTTCTTTCATAATACTGTCCACCCCTCAAAAATTGTGTTTAGATGCCATTATATAGACAAAAAATCTGAAAAACAATGTATTTTGAACATTCGGAAAAATAAAGGTTAATCTTTACAAATAAAACGCTACCACGTGTTACACAATCACTATTTACAATATATAAGGGGTTTCTTGATACACGTAATAATTCAGCCAATTAGAGAATAATAAATTCCCATGACTCCTCCACCTAACAAGTGGCTTCTCATCTGGATTATTATGTTTAAAATAATTTTTTGGCACATCAATATTTAACCCTTTTTGGCAGTCCCGTTCGTATTCTTCCTTTAACGTATCACAACTATATTCACTGTGTCCGAGTGCGAAAACTTGCCTTCCCTCTTGCCCAATAACAAGATGAACACCCGCTTCTTCAGAATTGGCTAATAACGTTAATTCTTTCACTTTTTCAATATCGCTCTCTCGTACTTCTGTATGACGAGAATGCGGAGCAAAAAACACTTCATCAAACCCTTGTAACAATTTCACATGTTGCTCGCGAACCTCATGTTCAAATACACCAAACATTTTTTCCGCAAGAGGATACTTCGGCACACCATAGTGATAATACAAACCAGCTTGTGCCCCCCAGCAAATATGAAGTGTAGATGTTACATTTGTTTTTGAATACTCCATAATACGTCCAAGCTCTTCCCAATAATCTACTTCTTCAAAAGAAAGAGTTTCAACTGGTGCTCCTGTAATAATGAGTCCATCAAATTTTTCATTCTCAATATCACGGAATGTTTTATAGAAGCTCGTTAAATGGTCCTGTGCTACATTGCGAGACAGATGCGATTCCATATGAAGTAAATGAACATCTAATTGCAACGGTGTATTTCCAATTAAACGAAGTAATTGCGCCTCTGTTTCTTGCTTTGTAGGCATTAAATTTAATATAGCAATTTTCAAAGCACGTATATCTTGTGTTACTGCTCGCTCCTTCGTCATTACAAAAATATTTTCCTTCTGCAATACTTTGCGAGCTGGTAAATCTTTATCAATTATGATCGGCATGTTGTTTGCCTCCGACTAGCGCTGCTTCTAAATCTGCAATAATATCAGAAACATCTTCTATACCGACCGATAAACGGATTAAATCAGATGTAACGCCAGCTAAACGCTGATTTTCTGCGCTTAATTGTCTGTGCGTCGTACTAGCGGGATGTATTACACAAGTTCTTGCATCAGCTACATGCGTTACAAGAGTTGCGAGTTTTACATTTGCGATAAATTCTTTTGCTGCTTCTAATCCGCCCTTAATACCAAATGTTAAAACTCCACTAGCACCTTTTTTCAAATACTTTTGTGCTAACGAGTAATTTTCATTACTATCTAACCCTGGATAATTCACCCATTCAATGCGATCATGATTAGCAAGCCACTTAGCAACTTCGAGAGCATTTTCACTATGACGCTCCATTCGTAAATGCAATGTTTCCAGGCCAATGTTGCTAATATATGCATTGAATGGGCTCATACAGTTTCCGTAGTCTCTTAATAACTGAACGCGTGCTTTCACAATATACGCTGCTGCTCCAAAATTTTGAACATAGCTTACACCGTGATAACTCGGATCAGGTTCGACAAGCTCAGGGTATTTTCCATTTGTCCAATCGAAATTCCCCCCGTCTATTACAATGCCACCTAGAGAGCTTGCATGGCCATCAATATATTTCGTTGTAGAATGGACAATGATATTTGCCCCATGTTCAAACGCCTGGCATAAATAAGGCGTCGCTAATGTATTATCAACGATAAAAGGTACTTCTAATTCTTTTGCTGCCGCTGAAAGTTCTTTGAAATTCAAAACGTTCATTGCTGGATTTCCTAACGATTCTGCATAAACAAGTTTTGTCTTATCATTAGCAAGTGCCGCAATTTCATCTGCTGTTAAATTAGGATTAAAAAATGTAACATCAATGCCAAGCTTGCGCAAACTCACTCCAAATAAATTAAACGTTCCTCCGTAAACAGTTGAAGAACAAAGTAAATGGTCTCCACTACTGCAAATATTTAAAACCGCAAGCATAATAGCTGCCTGCCCAGAAGCTGTTGCAACAGCCCCTACACCGCCTTCTAAATCTGATAACTTCTGCTCAAATGCAGCTAGAGTAGGATTTCCAATACGCGTATATATATATCCTTCTGCCTCTAAATTAAATAGTGCTGCTAAATCATCTGACGTATCGTATTTATACGTTGTACTTTGATAAAGTGGTAAAACACGCGGCTCACCATTTTTTGGCGTATAGCCACCTTGCACACAAATCGTTCCTTTCCCCCATGATTCTCCCATCTCTCATTCTCCTTTCTTTTAATGCAAAATAAAAAACTGCTCCTTTCCTGAAAACAAGAAAGGAGCAGTTTGAAGACACGCTCTAAGGCTCTTTCTTATCTCTCAGGATTATTACCTGCAGGATTTGGCACAATTCCGTTATACGGCTGTTGCCAAGGTTTCATCGGGCCTGTCCCTCCACCTTTTCTTGATAAGACTATGCAATTACCGTTGATTTTATAGCAATAATTTCCTAATGTCAAATAGTTTTTCTGAATGTTCTAAATTAAATGTAAGTAATTTAATTTAAACAACAAAAGAAATATATTCCATATTCATTTGAAAAAGACCTTTTAAAAACTCCGATCAATATATAGAATTAAATAAGTGGTTTAACCGCGTTGGTTTCAAATTTTTATGAGACCCTAATATATTGAATAAGCCAACCTCTCAAAAAGATACTATATATATTCAATTCATTTCACACTAGCATATTCAATCCTTTCTACATTAAAACTTACATAATGGAGGTACAACATGACAAATAAAAAGGACATGCACTATATACTCGTCTTATATGGCCTTCTTTTGGGCTCTATAGTAGGAGCTACAGTCTGGTTATTTTTAGTTACAATAAATATCGGAATTCACTTTATTTGGGGATACTTACCTACTATTTTCTCTTCTCCTCCTTATTACACCATTTGTGTAACAATCATCGGTGGTATCCTCGTTGGTTTAACACAAAAATACTTCGGCACATACCCACGTCTTATGCCGGAAGTAATGGCTGAATATAAACAAACAGGTAGAATTGAATACAGTTTTGTACATAAAGCTACTTTAACTGCGATTATCGTTTTAATATTTGGAGCTAGTTTAGGACCAGAAGCTGCACTTGTTGGAATTATCGGTGGACTTTGTACATGGGTAGGAGATCGCTTTAAATTTGCTTTAAAGGGAATGAATGAACTAACAGAGGTTGGAATTGGTGCTACTTTAAGTGTCATTTTTAATGCACCATTATTTGGTTACTTAGCTCCGAATGAAAATGAGGGTGAACAAATTAACGAATTTTCTAAAGGAAAAAAAGCAATTGTATATTTAGCTACCACTTTTGCTGGTTTTTCCGTTTACTTATTACTTAGTAAACTCGATAGTCGTGGATCCTTTATTGTTGATTTCGGGGAAGGGTCTCTTGCTCTTAATGAATGGATCGCCTTTCTACCACTTGCTAGCATTGGTGCTATAGTTGGTTTCTTTTATTTCAAATTAGAATTCGCATTAGAGAAATTAATCCACCCCTTCAGGGAATACAAAGTATCACTTGGAATTATCGGCGGTATTTTACTCGGGGTTACTGGAACTTTCCTCCCGTATACGTTATTTTCAGGGGAACATCAATTAAAAGATTTAGTCGTTGAATGGAGCCATTTATCCTTCTGGGTACTACTTCTTTCAGGAATTTTAAAATTATGTATTACTGCCGTTTGTTTAAATACGGGTTGGCGCGGCGGACATATTTTCCCCATTATATTTGCTGGATCAAGTATCGGATACGCTATAGCTTCTATTCTGCCTATAGATCCCATATCTTCTGTAGCCATCGTCACGACAGCTATTTCAAGCTATGCATTAAGAAAACCAATAGCTATAACATTACTATTACTCATGTTTTTCCCGCTCAATTTATTATTACCGATGCTCGGGGCTGCGGCAATCGGCAATGCATTTCCGCTTCCTAAACATAACGAAACTACAAACTAATATAAAAAAACAGCATTAACATGTAAATGTTAATGCTGTTTTTTCGAGTGACGATTATGTTTTTAATTAAAATTTACTTGCTACTTTAGCCGCTTCTTCAAGACCTGCTGCAATGATCTCTTCTGCTTTATCTGTGAATTGATTATGTCCTTCGATAACTACTGTTTCCATGTTTGTTGCGCCGAAGAAGCCCATCATGCTTGCTACATATTTAACAGCCATTTCCATTTCAGCTGCTGGCCCTTCAGAATATACGCCGCCGCGTGCATTTAATAACGCAATCTTCTTATCTCCAATAAGCCCAACTGGACCTTCTGGTGTATATTTAAACGTTTTACCAGCACGGTTTAAATAATCAATATACGTGTGTAATACGGCTGGAATCGTTAAGTTCCATAATGGGAAACCGAAAACTACTTTATCAGCTTCTAGAAATTGATTTAAATACTTATCAGCAACTGCTACCACTTTTGCTTCTTCTTCTGTTAAATCAAATCCTCTACCTGCTTTGAATGTACCATTAATCATATCTACGCCTACATATGGTAATTCTTCTTTATATAAATCAAGTTCTACTACTGTATCATTTGGATGTGCTTCTTTATAGTTTGCTAAAAATGCCTCGTATAATCTCACACTTACTGCTTGTTCCGCTGGGCGGTTGTTTGCTTTTACAAATAAAACTGTTGCCATTGTTTTTCCTCCTAATACTCACTCTTATGTTGTTATATATCACTTACGAAAAAGGGTACTCCCTTGTAATTGCTGTTGCTTACAAATATATTCTATCTTTATATCAAGACAATTACGTCCTCACATAGACGTATTTTTCCATAAAAAAAGTCCACCTTCTAAAGGCGAACTAGGTCTTACGACTTTTGTCTTATACAATTCCATTTTTCACTGCATATAATGCTGCTTGTGTGCGATCGGATAAATGTAACTTACTCAAAATACTACTCATATGAGCTTTTACCGTTTTTTCTGTAATAACTAAAACAGAAGCGATTTCTTTATTACTCATCCCTTTCGCCAATAGCTGCAATACTTCATTTTCTCTCGCTGTTAACACATCCACTTGAACGGAAGGTTCTTCTTCTTTTTCTTCCTGTGGTAATGTTTGAGAAAGAAGGGCATTTGCTATATCTGGATGTAATTGAATATTACCTTTATACGCGCTTCGAATAGCTTCAACAAGCTGATCTGGTTCTATATCTTTTAAAATATAACCGCTCGCCCCAGCTTTTAGTGCCGGCAATACATGAGCTTGATCAGAAAAACTAGTTAATACAATTACTTTCACGTTTGGATATTCTTTTTTAATACAAGCTGTTGCCTCAATTCCATCCATCTCAGGCATGTATAAATCCATTAATACGACATCTGGATTCGTTTCGCCTACTTTCACCAACGCTTCTTTCCCATTGTTTGCTTCCCCAACTAATTCAAAATCTTCCTGTGTGCTTAGAAAAAATGCCAATCCTTTTAAAACAACTGTATGATCATCAACTAACAATACTTTTATTTTCACAAACTTCCCTCATTTTCACATCATAATGGTACATTTACTTTTACACTCGTTCGTTTCTTACTACTTACAATTTTAATTGTTCCACCAACTAATTCTACTCTTTCACGCATCGTAGTCATACCGAGTGATTTCTTCTCTTTTATATCCTTTTCTACAAAACCATTTCCTTGATCGACTATTTCTAATGATACATTTTTCTCCGTCACTTTGAAATAAATCGTCGCTTCTCCTACATTCGCATGCTTACTTACGTTATTTAAAGCTTCTTGTCCAATTCGCCATAGCGCTTCTTCTACTACACGCGGCAAATCACGCACACCTGTAACTTGTTCCCGAATTTTCAATCCTAAACTTTCGCCATATTGCTTTAAAGCTGGTAATAACCCCTTCTCTAATCCTGCCGGACGAAGCTGCCAAATCAAGGTCCTCATTTCTTTCAAAGCACCTTGCGCTAGTTCACGCATCTCATACAAAGAACTATCTACCTTTTCATTTTGGCCTTTTAAAACAGCTTCAGCACCCTTCGTCATAAAAGTTAATGAAAATAATTTTTGTGAAACTGAGTCATGTAAATCTCTTGCTAACCGATTTCTTTCTTCCATCCGTACAAGTTCACGGCGTTGCTCATTTAATCTTAAATTCTCTATTATTAACGAAATATGATTCGATAGAGCTTGCATTACATCTATTGTATTAACATCAAACTCTCCATTATTTGAACTAACACACAAGACACCAAACATATGACTTTGAATATGTATTGGCGTAGCGATAACGGCCCTATTTGGATGTACAATATGACCAATTTGACGTTTTAATAAAACAGGCTCATCTTTTTCTAATGCCTTCTTTGCTGCTTCTTTCACATCGTCCTGTAACTCTTCCTGACCATAAGACGCTCGCAAAGATAATTCTGTTTCTTCTCTAATAAAAAACGCCACTTGATTCCATTGAAATACTTCACCCACGTGATTTACCACTTTCTCAGGTAATACATTAAACTTATGAATCGTTTTTAACGCTTGAATAAAACGTTCCAATTTCACATAATAATGTGCTCTTCGTTTTTCATTTTCATATAATTTGGTTCGCTTTAAAGCCGTCCCGATTTGAAAAGCAACGGATTGGAGCAAAACCAATTCTTCTTCTGAAAAATGTGTTTTACCTGGGCTTGCAACATTTAATACCCCGATTTTTTCCCCTCCGGCCTTTAAAGGAACCGTAGCATGATGGAGAATTCCTTCCGTATCTCCCCAATTATATTCAATTGCATTATTAATTCTTTTACATTCAATAATATTAACCGCGCGCTCTAGCTTCCCATCTACAAAACCACGTAAACACCAACACTCACCTTCACACATTGGGCGTTTATTTTCATATGTAAGTGCCTCTGGTAACTGATAATCAATTAACTTTGTATACCTCCCATTTTCATCCGCAAGAAAAATCCATCCTGTCGTTAAACCTGTTACACTTAGTAATTTTTCTAGGACCGCTTGCAATACATGGTAGGTATCATTTGATGTATTTAGCGTTTCTGCAATTTCTTTTAATATAACTAATTCATTTGTACGATTATCTCGAAACATATCAAGTCTCCTACATACAAGATTTTAAATCGCTTCTCAAGTAAATCATCTACTTTTCACTTTGTACTTATTCGTAACATTGATATAATAGTGAAAACATAGTTTTCATTATATCACTTGAGGGGGCTTTCATAATGACATTAAATAAGGCACTTACAATCGCTGGTTCTGACACAAGTGGCGGTGCTGGTATACAAGCAGATTTAAAAACATTCCAAGAACTTGGCGTATATGGAATGACATCTCTTACAACAATCGTAACAATGGACCCACATAACGGTTGGGCACATAACGTATTCCCAATTGCGGCTTCTACATTAAAACCACAATTAGAAACAACAATTGAAGGCGTTGGCGTAGATGCTTTAAAAACAGGTATGCTTGGATCAGTAGAAATTATCGAAATGGTTGCGGAAACAATTGAAAAGCACAATTTCGAAAATGTAGTAGTTGATCCTGTTATGGTATGTAAAGGAGCAGATGAAGCATTACATCCTGAAACAAATGACTGCTTACGTGACGTTCTTGTTCCAAAGGCATTGGTTGTAACGCCAAACTTATTTGAAGCATATCAATTAAGTGGTGTGAAAATTAATTCTCTTGAGGATATGAAAGAAGCTGCAAAAAAAATCCATGCTTTAGGCGCTAAATACGTACTGATTAAAGGTGGTAGCAAACTAGGCACAGAAACCGCTATTGATGTATTATATGACGGCGAAACATTCGATCTTCTAGAATCTGAAAAGATTGATACGACAAATACACACGGTGCAGGTTGTACATATTCTGCTGCAATTACAGCAGAACTTGCAAAAGGAAAAACTGTGAAAGAAGCAGTAAAAACTGCGAAAGAATTCATCACAGCTGCAATTCGTCATTCATTTAAGATTAACGAATATGTAGGACCAACACATCACGGTGCATACCGTAAATTCGTTGCACCGAAAGAACTTGTCTAACATAAAGCTTTTTATTAATACATTTAAAAATAAATTAAAACCCACAGAACATTTATTATTCTGTGGGTTTTAATTACTTTGCAGAAATGTTTTAAAGTACTCCCCGAATTCCTATGATGCTGAACTAACCTTGTTTCTACCATTTCTTTTTGAATAATATAACGCATCATCCGCTGATTGAATAAATTGATCAGGTGATTTTTTATACTCTGAAATTCCGACAGAAACTGTAATTTTAATTTTTTCCCCATTTTGCAGTTGGAATGAATGCTTTTCAACAGCTAGTCGAATTTGTTCCCCTATACGAGTTCCAAATGCTACTCTCTTTTTTGGTAACAACAGAGCAAACTCTTCGCCACCTTTTCGAAAGACTAAATTTGGGAATGGTGCATTCTCTAACAAAATACGCCCTAGTTGTTTTAACACTTCATCTCCAGCAGGATGACCGTACGTATCATTTACATACTTAAAGTGATCAATATCGATAAGTAATAAACAAAGTGAATCATTTTTCATATGCTTGCTACCAATATGACGATTCATCTCGAAATCAAACTGCCTTACATTTCCTAGATTCGTTAATGCATCTATCGTTGCATAATGCTTCATCGTTTGAAATAATTCATTGGATTGCAATACGTAACTTGCACTTACAAATGTGATGTATGCCGCTACAATACAACAAACTAAATATAAAACCACTACATATATATCCTTAAATAAAATATAAAGTGGTAGTATTAAAATAGACAAACTGTACACATTAAACCATATCCATTTTGTAAATATAGAAATCTTCATCCGCCAAATGAGTGTACTGCCAATCCCTATTGCCACGATAGTATAGCAAGCCAATTCAGAGGCTAAAGAATACTCAGTAAAAAATACCCGCGTTATTAAAATGATCATAACTGTTATACTACTAGCTATTGGGCCACCAATTATAACTGCCAAAATAACTGCTAAATAACGTAAATCCAACATAATATTTTCAATATGTACACCAAAATTCATCAATAATATACTTAATATTCCAGTTAAAATGCCGACCAAACATTTCTGCCAAAAAGAGAACCCTTCTTTTAACGGCTTATCTCTTAAAAGCTGAGCACCTACAAAGATAAAGGAAAGAATGATTGTCATATTTACAAATAAATCTCTGAACATAAAATAATCTCCCTACTTTTTCTTTTCCATCTATCACTTTCTATATGTTATTGTATTACGAAATACCTATAATTCCCAAACTTTTTTATTTTATTGTTCCACGTGGAACAGCAAAAAGCAAAATAAAAAAGGAGACGAAATTTCGTCCCCTCCATTAACAACATCGCGATATCTTTCCGCCTTTTGCATTAAATCTAGCTTCTTGTGCCTCAGCAAAAAATTGCTTTTGACATAGAATTTTCTCTTCTGGATGATGTACTTTCATGTGATTTACATACGTTTCATAACTTGGAACTCCGACAAGTAAACTAATAAATTGCTTTCTCTTTCCCCATACGTTCCGTAAACTTTTAAGCATAGTTCCTCGACTCACTTTCATCTCTTGGAATATATGGTGCCTCTTTTAACGGCATTGGCTTATTTCTTAATACTTGAATCCAAATTCGAAGTGCAGAAATTAATACAGCGATTACAACTATCATAAAAATTCCACAAAGCGCTGCATCAATATAGTCATTCAAAATAATTTGTTTCATTTGCGCAATATTTTTAGCCGGAGCTAATACTTTCCCATCATCTAATGCTCCCTGGAATACTTTCGCATGTGATAGAAATCCTATTTTGGGATTTTCATGAAATAGCTTTTGATAACCTGCTGTCATTGTTACAATAAGCAATCCGACAGTCGGAATAAGTGTTACCCAAACATATGCCTTTTTTCCCATTTTGAACAAAATTGTCGTTCCAAGTAATAATGCAATACCTGCTAACATTTGGTTTGCAATACCGAAAAGTGGCCATAATGTATTAATTCCACCAAGCGGATCTATTACCCCTTGGTATAAGAAATACCCCCATCCTAGTACACATAGTGTTGTAGCTATCACATTTGCTAATGTTGAATCTGTTTTCGCAAACGGCTTATATACATGACCTAAAATGTCTTGAATCATAAATCGCCCTACGCGTGTTCCCGCATCAATCGTTGTTAAAATAAATAGTGCTTCAAAAAGAATAGCAAAATGGTACCAAAATGCCATCATCGCCGTTCCGCCCATTACTTGCGAAAATATATACGCCATACCAATTGCTAATGTTGGTGCACCACCTGTACGTGATAAAATGGTCTGTTCTCCGACATTAACAGCAAGATCTTTTAATTCATTCGGTGTAATAGCAAATCCCCATGAAGAAATAACTTGAGCTGCCTGCGATACATCCGTACCGATAAGTGCTGCAGGACTATTAATTGCAAAATAAGTTCCTGGTGTTAATACACAAGCAGCAATCATTGCCATCGCTGCTACAAACGATTCCATTAACATTGCTCCATAACCGATTGGCTTTGCGTGGCCTTCTTGCTCAATCATTTTCGGCGTCGTGCCTGATGAAACGAGAGCGTGGAATCCTGACACAGCACCACAAGCTATTGTAATAAATAAGAACGGGAATAAGTTACCGGAGAAAACAGGACCTGTCCCATCGATAAATTGCGAAACTGCTGGCATTTTTAAATCTGGTGCTACAACTAAAATACCGATTGCTAACCCAAGTATCGTCCCTATTTTTAAAAATGTACTTAAATAATCACGTGGCGCAAGAAGCATCCAAACCGGTAATGCCGATGCAATAAATCCATATACGATAAGCATAATAGCAATTGTCTCACCACTAAAAGTAAACATACTTGCAAGTGTCGGATTTTCCGCCACATATTGTCCTCCAATAAGGGATAAGATTAGTAGAACAATACCGATTACTGATCCTTCCCCTACTCGCCCTGGCCTAATGTAACGCATGTAAACTCCCATTAAAATAGCAATTGGAATCGTTGCTGCGATTGTAAACATTCCCCATGGGCTTCCAACAAGCGCCTTCACAACTACTAAAGCTAATACCGCTAATAAAATGATCATAATACCTAAAATACCAATCATTGCAATTAATCCTGTAACAGGACCAATCTCATCTTTAATCATTTCTCCTAATGATTTACCATTACGTCTCATTGAAGCAAATAAAATTACAAAATCCTGTACAGCTCCAGCAATAACTACCCCAACAATAATCCAAATTGTCCCAGGTAAATACCCCATCTGCGCCGCCAAAATCGGTCCTACTAAAGGACCTGCCCCTGCAATCGCTGCAAAGTGATGTCCGAATAAAACCCATTTATTTGTCGGAACATAATCCTTGCCATCGTTTAACGTATGAGCAGGTGTTTGTCTATTATTATCTAGACCAAAAACTTTCCTCGCTATAAATCTACTATAAAAGCGATACGCAATCGCATACACTGATACAGCAGCAACTAATAGCCATACAGCATTAATTGTCTCACCTTGCGATAACGCTATTACACCAAAAGCAGATGCTCCTAGCGCTGCAATAACTCCCCAAAGTAAAATTGACTTCAATGTTTTCACATACAATCCCCCCATTACTACTTCTTAGTGGAGATTGTACTAAATTTTCTGAATATTTTACTTGAATCCTCCTTATCATGAAGGATTTTTAGATTATCATGTTAAAATTCTCTCATTACTTGTCACAGTTCAATTTTATTTCGAAGTCGTTTTACATAATTGCGGCTTACTGGAATCGGTTGCTCATCGTACCTGTCTAAATGCAAATTATACGTGCCATTATAATAAGGTTTAAGTTCTTGTACATATGACATATTAATTAAATAGCTTTTATGTACACGTAAAAAATCATATGCATTTAGTTTATTTTCTAATTCCTGGAGTGTGTATGTTGAAATATACTGATTATTCGTTGTATAAATTGAAACGGTTTTGTTTTCCTTATTTTTACTTACATATACAATATCCTCCGGGAAAATATATCTAATCCCCTCATGGCCTTCTATCGGCAGTTTACGCAGATGACTCTTTGCTTTCTCACCTTGTTCTTTTCCCATTTTATATAAAATGAATTGTAAATCCTCTTCACGAAATGGTCGTAATAAATAATAAAACGCTTGGAAACGAAAAGCTGTAATTGCCTCTTCTATATCCTCACCAATAAAAATAAATTTCGTATAACAATTCACTTCCCGTAACAAACTCGAATATTCAAAACCAGTACCATCCATTAATTGCGAATTTAAAAAAACAAAATCAGGTGTATGTTTTTTCATTATTAGCAAAGATTCTGTTCCAGTTTCCGCTTCAAAACATTCTACATTTCGAATGTTTTCAGTAAAGTTCTCAACTAATTTTCTTCGCTCTTCTTTCTCTTCCATGATAAGTAAGATTTTCATTTATCCAGCCACCTAATTCCTTTGTCCATATGTCTTGTTGTATACATTCGCTTTAGTAAGAAACAATCCCTTTTTCTTACTATACCATTATTTATCTAAAAAAACAGAAAAAAGGAAACCACCTTGGTTTCCCTTTTCTTTTATCCCGATTGGTGCGGGCTAATAATCAGTCATTGATGGACAAAACACCCACTGATTAAAGTTTCACTTTATACTAATTCCCTCTGTTTCGTTTCTTGACCAAGTATAACGACAGCAAGTGCCCCAATTAAAATTGATCCACAGAAAATCGTAAATATTAGCGATAGTGAAGCTTGTGAAGCAACTAAATACCCTACTAATAGTGGTCCAAGAATACCACCAATACGTCCAAATGCCGCGGCCATTCCTGCACCTGTACCGCGAATAGTTGTCGGATACTGTTCAGGTGTATACGCGTATAATGCACCCCAAGCACCTAAATTAAAGAACGATAGTAACATGCCTGCCACGATTAAAACTGTTAATGAATCTGCAACTCCAAACAAGTACGCACTACACGCTGTACCGATTAAATAGGTAACCAAAACAAACTTACGCCCAAGACGTTCGATAAACCAAGCAGCTGTGAAATACCCTGGAAGTTGAGCTAATGTCATAATAAGTACGTACTGGAAACTTTTTATTAAACTAAATCCTTTTAATACCATTACACTAGGTAACCAAAGGAATATTCCATAATAGGAAAATACAACACAAAACCATAAAATCCATAACATAATTGTAGCTTTACGATATTCTCCAGACCAAACTGACTTTATATTCTCGATAACAGACGGTCTTTTTTCAACCTTTTGGAATCTCGGGGAATCTGGTAAATTCCATCTTAAATATAAAGCATATAGTGCAGGAACCGCACTTAATACCATGGCTACTTCCCAACCATATTTCGGAATAACGAAATATGAGATAAGAGCTGCAATTAGCCACCCACCTGCCCAAAAACTTTCTAATAGCACAACTATTTTGCCACGTTCATGTGCTTCAACACTCTCTGATACTAGTGTCGAGGCAACTGGAAGCTCTCCGCCAAGCCCCATACCAATTAAAAATCGTAGAACGAGGAACACCGAGAGTGTCGTCGTTAAAGCAGTTAAACCACTACCGATAGAAAATAGTAATAATGTAATAATAAAGACCGATTTCCGTCCTATTTTATCTGATAGTATCCCAAAAATGAGCGCTCCTACTGCCATACCAATTGAGTTAATACTACCTATCCAGCCCATTTCTTGACTAGTTAATCCCCAATCTTTTTGCAGTGCTACCATTACAAATGAAAGCATTCCAACATCCATTGCATCGAATAGCCATCCAAGCCCCGCTATACCAAGTAGCTTTCGCTTCGAAATTTCTTTTATTTTGCCCACAAGAAGTCCTCCTTACACAGGTGTCTTTACACATCATTTTACATGTGTGAATTGTATAAGTAAAATACTTTCGTGTAAAAAATTCTCCTTCATCATTCCCAAAAAGTAAAATGCTTATCCCGCTATTTGTGGCAGTAAAAATCCCGCCTCAAAATCCAGCTGGAGTAAAGAAGTTAGTTGGGAGCCCTGCTGCCCAAATGCCCGATTGGTGAGGGCTGATAATCAGTGGCGGATGAACAACCCCCCCCACTGATTAAAGTTTCACTTTATCAAAAATAAACAAATAAAAAAAAGTAGCGATGTTCCGCTACTTTTTTGAACGCATTACTTCTTTTAAAAACTCAGCCAATACTAACTGACGACGCCAGCGTGTTGGATTACTACATAATCTATAAAACCATTCTAAGTTAATAGCTTGGATCCATTTTGGCGCACGTTTTACCTCTCCGGCCCACACATCTAAACTACCGCCTACTCCAACAGCCATTTTCGTTTCTAAACGATGCTTATTGTTTTGGATAAAGTTTTCTTGTCTTGGGAAACCAAGCGCAACAAGTAATAGATCTGGTTTTGCTTCTTGAATGCGAGAAACAATATTCTCTTCTTCTTCTTGTTTAAAGTACCCATCTTGTGTACCCACAATAGATACCGCCGAATACGTCTTCGTTACATACTCTGATGCAGCTTGTACAACATGTGGTTTTGCACCTAATAAGAAAACAGATACTGGTTTATTCTCTTCCGATAACTTCGCTAATAAATTACACATTAAGTCAAAACCTGCCACACGCTCTTTTAAAGGTGTACCAAGCATACCACTTGCTTTAACAACCCCGATACCATCAGGTGTAATTAAATCTGTATTTAATAATGTTTTATGGAATTTTTCATCCTTTTTTGCACACATAACAATTTCAGGGTTTGCTGTTACTACCTGAAAAGTATGAGTTTGCTCCACTTCTAATTGTTCCTTTAAATATTGGACCGTCTCATCCATTGTCATTGTAGAGAAAGGAACACCAAGAATATCAACTGTTTGTACTGCCATAATTAACTATCCTCTCTATTTCAGTAAAAGTTTTTTATATGCATTATAAGTATCTTCATACAAATTCTTTAACGAGAAATGAGTAGATGCGTGATTATATAAACGATTTCCCATCGCTTCTAATTCACCATTCAACCATTTTTCATAAGCATTTTCTAATGCGTTTGCTAATGAATCCGCATCACCAATCGGTACAATCCATCCATACGTATCATCAACTATTAACTCTCTCATATCACCCACGTTTGTTGCAATAGATGTTAAGCGTTGATTTGCAGCTTCTAATAAAACAAGAGGGAAACTTTCACTATAAGAGCTTAACAAATTAATGTGTGCAGATGCATATAACTCTTTTGAATCTGTACGAAAACCTAGAAAAATCACCTTATCCTCTAAGCCTTTTTGTTTCACCATTGCCTTTAACTCTGCTTCTATAGGTCCATCACCCAGTAAAAGTACTTTTATATTTGAGATTTTAATTTTTTGTAGTGCTTCAAATAAAATGTTATGACCTTTAACAGGATGCAGACGAGCTACTTGAATGGCTGTAAATACTCCTTCTTCAATGCCAAATTCACTCTTATCATAAGGTTTTACCGGAATATTATCATACTCAATTCCATTATAAACTGTACAAATTTTCTCTTCTGGCACACCAAGTTTTATAATATTTTCCTTAAAGTTTTCTGTAATTGCAAAAAACAAATCTACCTTCTTGAAAGAACGTAAATTCAACTTCGTAAATGCCCATCCTTTTAATCCCCTCTTCATAAAATCCAAAGTTGGATTACTGTGGACAGTCATTATCCATTTCGCTTTTATACCTTTTTTCAAGAGGGAGAGATAGAAATTCGCTCGTGCGCCGTGTGTATGCACAATGTCAAATTGATTCTCATTAATAAATGATTTTATTTTTGAAAGAATTGATAGGTCGTACCGAGATGATTGAGTAAAAACATGTACCTGAATACCAAGGTCCCTCGCTTCTCTAGCAATTGCCCCTTCTTCAAATACCATTAATTCCACTTCTTTTTTCGGGAACTTCGATAAAAGTGAAATAATATGTGTTTTTCCCCCACCTTCTTCTGCACCAGCATTAATATGCAACACTTTCATTTCTTACATCCCCCATTTTCCTTTTTAATTTACTATAACAAAAATAAAAGCTAACATATGCTAGCTTTTATTTTTCTATCATTCAATTTCCAAGTCAACTATTAAGTATGCCATGATTAACACTAAATAGAAACTCACTCCAGGTGCCATTAAAATATGACCAGCCATAAATGAAATACCTAATCCGAGAAGTATTGCCATAGTCACCATTGCATATTTCACTGTGAATATTTGTTTAAATTTAGTAAATACACATACAATAAATTTAATACCAAAGTATAGGAACGGAATGATAAGTAAAACAAATCCTATGATTCCGAAAGAATAAAACCAATCGTGGAAATCGCGCTCAATTAATTTCGGCTCTTCTTTATAGTTACCAGCATAACCCATTCCTAATAATTTTTGAGACGTTGGGGCTTCCTTATAGAAATCTTTATACATTTGTTCAAATAATTGACGCCCACTGAAAATAATAGCTTGTGTTTCTTCTTTCTTTTCCGCTACCTTTTCTTTCTCTTTTTCTTTCTCTGTAACAGGAGGTTTATGCTCTTTAACTTTCTCCGATTCTTTCTTCTTCTCTTCCTTTTTTGCACTCTGTTTTTCTTCAATTATTTGGACATGAATTCCCATGTTTTTTAAAAATGGTGAAAAAGGTGTATAAGCCATTACTCCTACCAAAACAGTTATTGCAATACAACCATTTAGTAAATATACCTTTTTCTTTCCTTTTTCACTTTGTCTAAATGCCTGGATAAAGCACATAACAAACGCGACAGCCATTGTTGCATAAATTGCCCCTATGCCCACCTTTGTACCAACTGCAAACAATGAAAAAATAATTAAAATTGAAGGAATCCAATAATAAAATTTACCAATACTTTTTGTTTTTTCAATTGAATATAAAATAACAATTGGACACATGATTGCTAAAGTAGAGCCTAGTTCATTCCCTGCATAAAACCAACCACGCGATCCCAGCTTTAACCATTCATAGTTATTATAATCTGTTCCTGTCGCAATCGACACTACCATTACTATTCCTATTATCAATGATGCATACGTAACATAGTCACGCATTTTTGAATGTCTTTTTTCTTTTAAAGATTTAAAAACAAACACATAACAAGTAAGCATAACAAACGGGTATAACGCTTTTGCTATAAATTTAATTTCCTCTGTTAGCGCCATCGGATCCTTTGTAAATTTATTATTGATCAATCCGATAGTGAAAACTATTCCAACTAAGATTATATATGCTATATATTTTATACTTCCTTTTTTCTTTGTTTGAATTAAAATATATATTCCACCTAGAAACATAACAAATAAACGTGCAATAACTCCAATGGTCGTATCAATTTTTAAAACCATTATACAAAATGCTGTGAGCAAATCTAAAATTGGTTGCAACAAAATAAAGATTAGTAGAAAATTTTCAAATTTATTACTTTTACTATTTTGACTTAACATCTAGAACCTCCATAACTATTACCTAATTTCAATCTATATAGTTAATATTTTTTACTCATCTCAAATATTTATTATAACATATATTTTAAAATTAAACGCCTCACATTTCTACCCAACTTTACCTTATAGAAAAAAGCAGATTTGTATTTCCAAGCGCTTTCTTTCCTTATTTTTTCTTTTTTTCTACATGTAACGAAAATGCATTGTTATTTACATAACTTTAGTGTATATTTTTTCTCTGGAACATCTTTAAGAGAAAGGGATTAAGGCCATGTTATTAATCGATATATTTACGTTTCTTGGCATTATCGCCGCTGCCATTTCTGGTACATTAGTTGGTTTAAAAAAAGATCTAGATTTATTTGGTATCCTTTGTTTAGCTGTAGCTACTGCGCTCGGCGGCGGTATTATTCGTGATATTATGATCGGTAACCTGCCTCCTGTCGCATTTGTAAAACCCATTTACTTTTTCGTAAGCGTATTATCCGCATTATTTACTTGTATGTTTTTTGAGCGTATCAATAAACTTCAAGTCGTTATTATGCTTTCTGATGCTGTTGGCTTAGGTGTTTTTACAGCTATCGGTGCAAATGCGGCAATGTCACATCATGTTGACGCCTCATTTTTAGTTGTTTCAATGGGAGTCATTACAGGTATTGGAGGCGGTATTTTGCGTGACATTTGCGCTCAAGATATCCCTTATGTATTCCGAAAAGAGATTTACGCGATCGCTTCTATCTTAGGAGCAATTAGCTTCCTAATTACACATGCACTGGGGGCGCACGTATTAGCTTTCTATGTTTGTTTATTAATAACATTCGTTATTCGTGTCGTCACTGTCATATATAATGTACATTTTCCTGTTTTCTTTAAAACACACGCTAAAATTAATAAAAGTCATTAAGAGGATTCTACATGGAATTCTCTTAATTTATATACTATTCTATACACTAATATGGAGTAATTGCATATAAAAATATATAATTATATAAGAACTCGAAAATGAAAACGCTTTACATACAGGAGGAAGAACAATGCTTGGGGTTTTTAAAAAACATAAGAATAAAACAAACGCCAGTATAATTGAATTAAGCAAGGACCAACAAATAATATTCAATGTACCTGCCAATTCTGAACTAAACATCCAAATGGAAATGCTACATATTTCAAAAGAAGATTTACAAATTGTAAAAGTACTACAACCCTTTATTTATGAGGAAATAGATTGGATTACAGAAAAATTTTATGCCAACATTACAAAACAACCTAATTTAATTACTGTTATTGAACGTTACAGCTCTATTCCAAAACTAAAACAAACTTTGAAAACACATATTAAAGAATTATTCAGTGGAAATATGCATGAAGATTTTATTGAACAACGCATTAGAATTGCCAAAAGACATGTACAAATTGGTTTACATAGAAAATGGTATACGGCTGCTTACCAAGAATTATTCCGCTCTATCATGAAGATTTTGCAGACAAAATTTACAGCAATCGATGATTTTTCTTATTCTATTAATGTAATAAATAAATTATTTACTCTTGAACAAGAACTTGTTCTTGCTGCTTACGAATCTGAGTACGAAAGAATTCAAAAAGAGCATGAAAAAGAAAAAGCACTAACAGCTATGACAATTACGCATATTGCAACAGAACTAGCTGCCGTGTCTGAAAAAACGAGCTCTTCTATTCAAAAACTAACAGCTAAATCCGAAACTATTGTAGAAATTGCCAAAACAGGCACATCATTAGCTACAACATCGGAAGAAAAAGCAAATAAAGGTAAAGAACAATTAAATCAACAAAATAAACGAATGGGATACATTCAAACGAATATGGAAACTATTATTACAGATACACATGAACTTCTTGATATTTCTAACAAAATTAATGAAATTATAGATATTGTAAAATCAATTGCGGAGCAAACAAATTTACTTGCACTAAATGCCGCTATCGAGTCTGCACGTGCTGGAGAGTTTGGTAAAGGTTTTTCTGTTGTAGCTGGAGAAATCCGAAAGTTATCAGAGCAAACGAAGGAATCTATATCCAACGTTACAAAGCTCGTCGAAAAAACAAATGCACAGATTATTCGTGTCTCTTCTTCTGTAAAGCAAATTAGCTCTCTCGTATCTGAAGGAACGGATAGTATGTATGCGACAGATCAATACTTCCAAGAAATCGTAAAAGATATGTCTAACTCAAAAGAACAAAATAAAAAAATTGAAAATGAGTTAGAATCTATTTCACAAGTAATGAAAGGGATTCAAGACGATTCCTCAAAAATGGCCCTAACGGCTGATAATTTACAACTAGAACTAAACCGATAAGGTGAAACTTGAGTGAGTGGCGATCCTTCATCTCCACTCACTACTCATTTTCATCATCCATCGATAAAAAGAGCCGTTCCCAACAGATAGTTTGGAACGGCTCTTTTTAATAAGTAAGTTTTTCTTGTCGTATTTTATAGTTAAGTCAATATAATTTCATGTAATAAGGACACTTTGAATTGCAGGACAGGCTCTTATTTTCGGAAAAATATTTTTTGACAATAAACATAACTCATATAAACACCAAAGCTTTGTAAAATGAACACAGCTGGCATGATAATATTGTAATATACCATATCTACTTGGAAGAGTCTTAGTAATACATATCCACTAACTAACAAAACAAACAACATATATCCTTCGTTTTGTTGTTTCTTAATAAGGAAATGTAATAAAGCTATAGCTATAAATAGCATTACCGTTATATATATAAGTTTTTCACATTTAAATAAAATAGAGTTTATTCCCTCATCTGAAAACTGATTCATTACTGGTTTTAAAAGTTTAAACCTTTCGCTCTCAATCTCTTTTAAATTTTGATCAATGTGCTCTATTACACTTTGATTTTTCGATATTTTTTCCCCATTTGTACCTTTTCCAATTAAAACAGATTGAACATACGCCTCATTCGAAATCTTATATTGTGACATTCCCATTGTATTAATTCCGTAACTCACAATAAAGTGAACGCTATAAAATAAAATGAGTATCCCTATCATCTTCAATAGTACTTTTTGCTTCGTTACTGATTGAAATAATTCGATTAACAACACATATATAGCAATAAAAATAGGAAAAAATAACCCTATTGGGAAAATCATATTGCTACAAGCAAATAAAATCGCTGAAAGCACCCACATATAAGGATGATCTAACCCTTTATATAAAAGTATGTAACAAGCAAAATAAAATAAAAATATTGCAAGCGACTCCTGTGTTAATAAGGAGCTCATGAATATATTTGGAATATATACAGCGTAAAATACAGAGGCAATACGACCACATTCTTCCCCAAAAATCATCGCTGCAATACGATAAATGAAAAATACAGTCCCTGTACAAAATAAAATATTAAATAACTGTAAAACAAATACCGTATCACCAAATATACGAATAACAATCGATTCATAAATAATAAAAGGTAACTGAGTTACATTCTCTATAGTATTACCAATTGCAATTTGCTTTGCAGACTCATACATCACTTTCATATCACCAATTATCGGAGTATCTACAAATAGAACCACGCTAAGTCTCACCAGTATAGATATACTTAGAAGAAAAAGAAGAAATTGTTTACCTGTAAAACGATATTGTAAAATTGATGCCACTAGTAAAGTAAGGATGATAAAAATCACCAATACGATTGTTATAGTTGTTGTACTTCCTCCAAGAAATTGCTTACTTGTTTCAAATGCTGACCAACAACTATAAACAAAAAATGTGAGCATCGCACCCATTATTATTTTACTGAAGAAAGACGAAAAATTTGTTTGTATGTGATTCATATGTCCATTGCACCTCTATTTCCTTTCATAACAAAACGATTCTATCATGAATGGGTACACAGCTGATAGGGAATTTCTATGACAAATACAGAGTCATAACTTTTTCACTTGCAATGTAAGCGAATCCTCTTTTACACTACATTTTAGATATAATAAATTTTCTTTCAGTTACATGAATACAAATACAGAAGTTTTAATAGAGTAGAACTTTAATTCATAGTGGGGGTGTTTATCCCCCCACTAATGATTAGCTTTTACAAGCTGTCTTCTATGTTTGACAGCCGAATTTTGAAGTGGTTATCTTACCACCCGCACATAGCGAGGTAAAACCCTCTTCTAGAACTCTTTACTTCATTAAATATCTATTGATTTTTAATAACTTTGTACTCCATTTACAATACATGTCATTCTGATTGAAAACAGAAAATAGGGGCTGAATATATGGAAAAGAAATTCATGCGCGAATCAAAAGCAATTAAAACAACACGTGTTTTTCCTAATGATTTAAATAATCATCAAACACTTTTCGGAGGTAAATTATTAGCAGAAATTGATAGTATCGCTTCGATTGCAGCTGCAAGACATAGCCGTAAACATTGCGTAACAGCATCTATCGATTCCGTTGATTTTTTAACTCCAATTCACCAAGCAGATTCTGTTTGTTATGAGGCTTTCGTATGTTATACGGGAAAATCTTCAATGGAAGTTTTCGTAAAAGTAATTGCAGAAAATTTATTAGAGGGCGAGCGTAGAATGGCCGCAACATGTTTCATTACATTTGTCGCATTGAAAGACGGAAAGCCTTCTTCTGTACCGCAAGTACTTCCCGAAACAGAGGAAGAACATTGGCTATACACAACCGGACCAGAGCGTGCAGAAAATAGAAAAAATGGGCGTTTGAAAAGCAAAGAAATGGCTGAAGTATTAACATTAAGTAAACCTTGGAGTATTTAACGATTAATTAACCTTCCTTATTTAAATCAAAAAGGAAGGTTTTTTATATAAAATACATAGAGTTGATTTACAAAGTTTATATGCGGTAAACTTATACAGATGTTCTTTTGACACTCCCACCCCTAAAGGGGCAAGCTGATTAATGTCAGTAGGATTCTTATTACTAAAGTCCGATATGGGCTTTCCTATATCGCGAAATCTGTAATCTTCTTCCTTTCAAAAGGTCTATATAGTGTAAAATACAAAAAATTTGAGGAGATAATAATTATATGATGGAACAAACTCAACTCGTTTCCGTTATTGTCCCGCTATACAATGCGGAAAAATATATTGAAGAGACGATGGAATCAATACTGAATCAGACATATAAAAATCTTGAAATTGTAGTTGTAGATGATGGAAGTAAAGATCAATCATCTTCTATCGTAAAAAATCTTGAGAAAAAATACCCTGAACAAATAAAATATGTTCTCCAAGAAAATCAAGGTGTTTCCGTTGCTCGTAATACAGGAATTGAAAATGCTAGCGGAGAATATGTTTCTTTTCTTGATAGTGATGATGTATGGCATCCAACAAAAATAGAAAAGCAAATCGAAAGTATGCACAAAAACAATATGAACGCTTGTTATTGTGGCTATATGAACTTTTACGACGAAACTGGTGAAAAGGTCGAAAATACGACAAACTTTATTAAAGGAAATATGACAAAAGCTTTCTTAACACATCAAGTTTTCGCCCAAACAAGTACTTGGATTTTTAAAAGATCAATTGTGATGGATCATAACATTCGTTTCACACCAGGATGTAGCTGGGGAGAAGATTTAGAGTTTCTATTTAAATTAATGAGTGTAACAAATGTATGTTATGTGGATGAATATTTAACATATTATCGAATCCTATCAGGAGGAAACCTTTCTTCAAATTATAAAGATTATGAATTAAAAACAACAAAAGAATTAGAAGTATTTAATCGAATGAAAGATTGGATTCATAATAAATCAAAAGACTTAATCACAAATGACTCTACAGAACTTATTGAAATCCTTGAAACTTATCTATTCCCATATACAGTCATTAACAATGCCTGTATACACATTAAAGAACACTCTAAATTAGATAAATCAAAAGTTCAATTAATTAAAAGCGATATAAAGAAATATTGTCGCAAAATCTATTCGAAAAATGGAAAACGAAGCAAAAAATTATACGCGATGCTTTGGTTTGTACGCATCAAATTTATATTTTCTTAAATAAAAAATACGCTTTTAAACATTTTTTCCGTAAACAAATTAAACTTATAAATAGGACAAAGTGTGTCCTAAAGAATAGAAAGGTCTCTTTCCATGAAAACAAACAAAATCCTTAAAAACGCCTCCTACCTCTTTGTAGGAAATATTACTGTTCGATTTGTACTTGCTATTGCGACCATTCTCTTTGCAAGATACGTTTCTCCAGGTGAGTATGGCATGTTTACAGTTGCATTAGCAGTTTCCGCTGTCATTTGTTATTTTACAGATGCAGGTTTGACACATACGTTTATGCGTGAAGGAACAAGAAGCGACGCTAACATTAGCGTATTAATAAGTAGTTATTTACGTATTCGTTTAGTATTAGCTATCGTAATTTCTGTGCTCTTCGCTATTTTCGCTCAGTTCTTCTACACTGATGCTTACTTACGTGCCATGGTATATTGGGTCGTACTACCAACCATGTTTGGAGCCACTTTACAAGGTGTTGGGATGGCTTATTTCCAAGTAACAGAGCGTATGCAATTTACAGCGATTATTTCTGTACTACAAGGTGTGACAGCCGCAGCCGCTCTTCTGCTAGGAATGTCATTTAAATGGTCACTTATGATGGTCGCTGCCATGTACGGAATATCTAGCCTTGTAACAGGAGTCATGGCCTTTATAATGACAATCCGCTATACAACTATTCATAAGGGCTGGGATAAAGGCATTTTAGATCAATTACTTATTTTCACAATCAATGGCATTATCATTATGCTTTTGCCGCAGTTAGGTCCCATTATATTAGAAAAAGTTTCAGCGAATGAGCAAGTTGGGTTCTTTGGGGCCGCCTATAAAATACCTGCTGTACTTTACCAAATACCCGGTGTAATTGCAGCAGCTTTTTATCCAAAATTGTTTGCTTTTGGAAATGAAAAGAATATTGATGAACATAGAAAACTATCTCAGTTCGAATTAAAACTGATGTCTTTCTTAGGAATGGGAATTTCTATTCCATTTATCGCCGATCCAAGTTTTTGGATTGTAACTTTATTAGGTGAAAAATATGCACCAGCCGGTGATGCCCTTGCAATTTTAGCCTTTATGGTCATTTTACAATCCATCAACTATCCACTTGCTGATAATTTAACAACAATTGGTCAACAGTGGAAGCGTGCGACAACGATGGGGATTGGATTAGCTGTTGCCATTATAAGTTACATCGCATTAGGTAGCCAATTTGGAATGATGGGCGCTGCTGTGGCTGCTATCATTACCGAGATTACATTATTAATTGGATTTACTTTATTCGTTCGTAAAGGCTTTACATTACTATTCAAAGGAATAATATTCAATACACTAGCATTTATAATCAGTTACGCGATATACCGCACAGTATTAATTAACTTACCACCACTGGTAGCTCTAACACTTACTGGTATATTATACGGTATTATTGGCCTTGCAATTGATCCACAAATACGCGGGTTACTTTTAGAGTTCATAAATAAAAAGTTTGCTAAGAAAACAGCATAAAAAGAGCTGCCCGAAAAGCCGAAC